>NZ_LKBW01000300.1 GCF_002699855.1 Pseudomonas amygdali
GTCCAACCTTCGGGGGGCATACCACTCCGCGTGGTAATGCAGTTCGTGACGCTCCGCGTCACACAACTCTGCGATTCAGTGAGATTTCGGCTCGACTCAAGTCACCTTTTCGCCCCTCGGCGAGTTACTTTGAAGGGGCCAAAGTAACCAAAGCCCCTCGCTCCTATTTCCGGCCCGACTTCGTCGGGTTCCTTCGCCCTGTCACTGATCCGGGGGTCGCCGCAACGGGCCANCCAGGCTACCCCCGGATCAGCGCCAGGACTCAGCCGTCACCAAGGTCGCAATTTGCGTCGTCTGTGCCATCGGGATAGACAAGCGCTTTTATGCGCAGTGAACGCTGCAGCACGGCGCAGAGCGTCGCCAAACGCATCACCACGCGAGGCGCGGGTAAGATAATCAAACCCGGAAAAATAATTTCAAAAACCGTGAGCCGTTTTCTGTTGCTCGCGTGACAGACAGGGAAAGCATTTCTCAACCTTCCGGTCAAGGACTCCTGCATGTCACCCCGCCCTACTCAACTTTCACCGCTGGTGCGTACGTTGCGCCATGTCATTTTCGGTGCCAGCCTTTCGGTCGGCAGTCTGTCGATGGCGCAGGCTGCCGAGGTGGCACCCAAGGCGTATCACATTGCGCCAAGCGAGCTTGAAGCTGCGCTGAGCCAGTTCGGTCGAGAGTCCGGCGTGTTGATTTCCTACGGTTCGCAAATCACCAGCGGTCTGAAGAGCCGTGGTCTGGAAGGTCAGTACACGCCCGAGCAGGGCCTCAATGCGTTGCTCGAAGGGACGGGGCTGCAGGCCCTGGCCGACGGCAATAACGGCTTCACCCTGCAACCGGTCAATGCTGCTGGCGCGCCTATCGAGCTGGGTGTGTCCACCGTGGTCGGCGACTGGCTGGGTGCCGCGCAGCAGACCAACGTTTTCGAACACCCCGGCGCACGTGATGTGATCCGTCGTGAAGAATTCGAGCGTGTCGGCGCAACCTCGGCGCGTGAAGTGCTCAATCGCATCCCGGGCGTCAACGCCCCGGACAACAACGGCATCGGCAGCCACGACATGGCGCTTAACTTCGGCATTCGTGGCCTCAACCCGCGTCTGGCGTCACGCTCCACCGTATTGATGGACGGCATCCCGGTGCCGTTCGCACCTTATGGTCAACCGCAGCTGTCCTTCGCGCCGATCAGCATGGGCAACATGGACGCGGTCGACGTGGTGCGTGGCGGTGGTGCTGTGCGTTACGGCCCGCAGAACGTGGGTGGTATCGTCAATTTCGTGACCCGTGCCATCCCTGACACACCCACCCTCAAAGGCGGCATACAGACCGAAACCAGCCCGTCGTCCAGCCACGATGGCTTCAAGACCACCGGCAACCTGCTGGCAGGCGGCACGGCGGACAATGGTCTGGGCGGCGCGATTCTGTATTCCGGCGTACGCGGCGGTGACTGGCGCGAACACAGCGATACCCAGATCGACGACTTGATCCTCAAGGGCAAATACCAGATCGACGAAGCCAACAGCCTCAATGCCATGGCGCAGTATTACGATGGCGAAGCGCAGATGCCCGGCGGCCTGAACGTCAGGGATTACGATGCCGATCCGTACCAGTCGACGCGTCTGAAGGACAAGTTCTGGGGCCGTCGCACCATGTTCAACTTCGGCTACCGCTATGAAGAGGATGCCCGCGTCTTCACCGCCAACACGTTCTTCACCAAAACCCTGCGCAGCGGCTATCTGGATCAGGGCAGCTTCGTCTCTCTATCGCCCCGCGAATATTGGGTACGCGGTCTGGAAACGCGCTTCTCGCAAGGCTTTGCACTGGGCGAGACCTGGCATGAAGTGGGCGTCGGCTACCGCTACGTCAACGAAGCGGGTCACGAACTGCGCTATCGCGAACCGGTGACCGGCAACCTGCCGACCACCGCCAGCCGCAACGACCGTGACACCCGCGGCGCGACTGAAGCGCATGCGTTCTACATTGATGACCGTATCGACACCGGCAAGTGGACCATCACGCCCGGCGTTCGCTACGAGATGATCGACACCGCGCAGAACAACAACCTGACCAACGCCCGCTATCAAGGCGACTACAGCACCGCACTGCCAGCGCTGAATGTGCTTTACCACCTGACCGACACCTGGAACCTGTACGCCAACACCGAAGGCTCGTTCGGCAGCGTGCAGTACAGCCAGATGCCTAACCGCGTTACCGGCGATGAAGTCAAACCGGAAAAAGCCCGCACCTGGGAGCTCGGCACGCGCTATGACAACGGCAACCTGCGAGCCGAGATCGGTGCATTCCTGATCAACTTCGATAACCAGTACGACAGCAATCAGACCAACGACACCGTGATTGCACGCGGCGAGACTCGTCATCAGGGTATCGAGACCAGCGTCAACTATGCGCTGGAAGGCCTGAGCCCGGTATTGGCCGGTTACGATGTCTACGCGAGCTACGCTTTCGTTGACGCGACAATCCGTGAAGACGGCCCGAACAAAGGCAACCGTGTGCCGTTCTCGTCAAAACACAAAGGAACGATGGGCGTCAGCTACACAGAAGGGCCGTGGAAGCTGAATTTTGACAGCTCTTTCCAGAGCGACCAGTTCGCCGACAACGCCAACACAGCGGCTGAGAGCGCCGATGGCAGCACTGGCAAGATCCCTGGGTACATGCTGTTCAGCACCCGCGCCAACTACGATTTCGGCCCGCAATTGTCGGACCTCAACGTAGCGGTCGGGATGAAGAACATCTTCAACCGCCAGTACTACACCCGCTCGTTCGACGACAACAACCGTGGCAAATACGTCGGCGAACCGCGCACGGTGTACGTACAGACGTCAGTCGCATTCTAGTTCCAGGACGCCAGAGCGTGAGAGAAGTGTTCTCCCGGATACCTCTCGTTCCTCACGCTCTGCGTGGGGATGCCGTTCTGGACGCTCTGCGTCCGCTCCTGATTCTCAGCCTTGAATCAGGGCGGCCATTTTTTGCTGCGAAATATTTCTTACATATTGGGGTTGAATTGTCAGGCCATTGCCGCCAACACTGTGAATGAGCGCAAACGAAATCGATTCCGCAAGGAATCACGTAGTCCAGCCTCGCACGAGCAAGCCCTAATAAGGATTAACTATGCAAATCCAGGTCAATAGCGATAATCACATCGAAAGCAGTATCCGACTGGAGGAGTGGGTTCGTACCACCGTTGAAAGCACGCTCGAACACTACGATGAAAACCTGCCCCGCGTGGAAGTCCACATCCGCGACGAAAACGGCGACAAGCCTGGCCCGCACGACGTCAAGTGCCAGATGGAAGCTCGCCCCAAAGGACACCAACCTATTTCTGTTTCCCACAAGGCCGATACGGTAGATCAGGCTGTGGATGGCGCTGCTGTAAAACTCGATCACGCCCTCGAGCATCTGTTTGGCAAGCTGCGCGGCAAACGAGGTGCCGCACCGATTATCGCCGAACAGGATGAAGATCCGGTCAGCCCGGACGCGCTGCTCGAAGAAGAATTTCTGGAAAAAGAGCAGGAGAAAGAAGCCGCTCGTCTGACCTGATGTTCCACTGACACGTTTTGCAAAAAAAGGGCGAACCGGCAGCGGTTCGCCCTTTTTGCTTGCCATGCATTGTTCCCCATGAGTGGGCAAGCGCAGCGCTCCACGTACTACGACAATCTGTCGACCAGCGTGCCCTACACACGGTTGTGCCCCAATCAATGCGCACCACAAATGCTCGCTGCACAGCTTTGGCCACCTTGCACCATCGCTCGCCTAGCAGCCATCTCGATCGCCGGCTGCCGTCCATCGAATTTAACATTCAGCACCGGGCAGCCCGAGCGCTGCATCTGACAGCCATCGGCGAGCAAAAAATCAAGCCGCTCGCCTACATGAGCAGTCGGCTCAGCCCTTCATGCCGACAAGCGTTCAACACTCATCCCGCCGCTCTGCAGCAAGACGGTCAACGTCAGGACCTGGACAGCAGGCGAGTACGGTTTCGACCCGTCTTTACGAATCTCTGACGCCAGAATTCGGTTGTCGGAGTGTCAGACAATCACTCGAAAAAGTCGTACGCAAACTGCAGTCGCGAAAGGAGCAGGCCATATCCGGGAAGTGTTCTCCTCCCCTTTTCGAGAGCACGTTTGCCGGCCGGATCGACCGGTTCGCATTGCAGCAGAGTAAGCCGTGAAGCAACTGCAATGGGCTCCCGTTCAGCGACCTCTCGCGCATCTCCCCTGCAATATGGCCCGAACCATGCAGTGTCCTGTAGTACGCGCCACGAGGCTGGCCATCAGGACGGCCACCTCCAGGCGCGGACTCACGCCGTGGGTGCGTTAAAGCGTCTTAAACGACACCTCTCATCAACGCGAAAGACGACAGCAAACCTGTCAGCAGCAAGCGAAGGAGTAACGCAACCGCTGATCAGTCGCCGAGAACCAAAAGGACTATTACCCGGTCAACTTATGCAGACCATTTAGCAGGTGAATGATATGGACAATCCTTTTCAGATGATCACGGATACTTTTCACCCCGACTATCGAGTCAATCTGAGCATTCAAGGGCTGGACGGCAGCATCATGCTGACCCTGTCCAACGAATGCGGAGTCGTTGCCAAGCGTCTGATCAGCGCAGCGCAACGCAATGACCCGCAACGCCTGCGCAAGCTTATAGAAAGCGTGCAATTCGGCATCGCCATCGAGCGTGGCGAAAGCGCGACCAAGATTCTTGCAGCGATGACCGACGGTGCCACGCTGAAAAAGACACTCGGTCCGGCCAATGGTCTGTGGTCGCAGAGTCAGGCTGCGGTGAATGCCGGGGTTTGACGGGGGTCTCTTCTTCCGGTTCAGTGCCTTAGATGGCGCTGAATCGGTATGGAATTCATTGATGCCGTTTTTATCAGATACATTCACTGAGTATCTTCAGCAGCGTATATCGCGGTCGCTTGGTCGCCAATTTCAAAAAAAATCCAATACTCGACACGCCCCTTGAAGCAGCTTGCAACGACTGAAAAATCGGGCAATTCGCCATCAATCTCCCTCCCGACTCTTCAGCAAAAGTACAGATACATCCTGATACAACAACTCTTGCGCAGAAACATTCGAGCGACTGGGCACTGCGTTCAGCGCCACTGCACCTGCGGATGATTCCGAGGAGGCAACATGTTCTTGAGGTATGGGGTATTGATCGCATCACTTGCGATAGCGTCAGGCTGTGTCGAAGAGCGGGTAGTCCATGAGCGACCACACGTACATCATGAATACGTCGAAGAAGTCATCGCCCCGCAACCACCCCCTGAGCGGGTAATCGAAGTAGAACCAGCGCCTCGTCGCGGCTACATCTGGGCGCGCGGTTACTGGCACTGGAACGGGCAGCGTTTCGTGCCGGTTCATGGTCACTGGGAGGCGGAACGACCTGGCTACCACTACGTGCATCCGCACTGGGAAAGCGCCGGAGACGGCTGGCACTGGCATGCCGGTGTGTGGCTTAACTGACAAGCGACTTCCATGCAACACGCTGGCGGCATCGATCACCGATGCCGCGAGTGTCTCGATCAGATCTCGCCCTTCTCCTCCGTCACCGCGCCTTTGACCGCGCTGGACGAATCGGGAATCTTCGCCGACGGGTATTTGTAAGACGCGTAGCGCACCACCAGAATTGCAAACGCCAGCAGCAGAATGCCGCCACACAGGTAGATGATGCCGATGTCCGGCGGGTTGTGGTGGGACACGTCGGAAATCAGCAGGCGGGTCAGTGCAGTGATCGCAACGTAGATCAGGAAGCGCACGGGCATGTGGTTGGTCTTGAAATAAATCCCGGTCATCGCCCCCAGTTCCAGGTAGATGAACAGCAGCAGGATGTCATCGACCGTGACGTTGCCTTTCTCGACCATGCCCAGGAACGCAACCACTGACGCCCAGGCAGTGATCGCGCCAATCGCGAACAGCGCCAGAAAGTGAAAGCTCTCGACGCAGAGATTACCCAGTGACTCGGCCTGGCCATGCACGCGGTGTCTTATCTTTACTGCCCATTTGTTTCCCATGACGCTCTACCTCTGAACCTTCGTTTATGCCGACCGGATGACGCCGGGTACTCGTGACACCTTTGTGGCCTGCTTTTTAAAGCAGGAACAGGGCCATAGGCTATGGTTGAGAGCGCGACGGGTTGTCGCAAGGCACATTTGCGGCGCAAAAAAGATGCTTAAACGCCACTATTCAGAGAGGGGTTGATTGGTGCAGCCTTTTTACTGTATAAAAACACAGTAATCAAGAAATCACCTTCAACGCCGATGCGTCGGAGAGCGGCCTTCATGCAGACCCTCATTTGGATATGCATGCAGCGCCCCGCTACACCTGACCGGCATGCTGGTCTTGCAGGATCACTGCTTTTGCATACCCGCTGGTCAGAGCGTGAAGCGCTGAACGTCCGGGTCTAGCCCCTTTCAACACTGGATAACACGACGAGGCCAAAATGGCTGTTGAAACCCTTTACCGCAGCACCCGCGATCTGGAGACTACTTTCGTGGACCGTAAACTCGCCGATGCGCACGATCAAATGCTTGAGCTGGCCGAGCTTCTCACCGACGTCCTGATCAAGAACGTGCCGGGCATCTCGGAGAAGCATGCAGAGGATGCGAGTATCTACATGGCGAAAAATCGCGCCGTCTTTGCCGCCGCCTTCAAAAACAACGCGACTGCACTCAGTGAGCTGTCGGAGCCTGCCGAGTCAGAAGACTGATTGCGTTCTGCACTGCAACCCCTCATCCGGAGGGGTTCGCTAATCATTCTCATTTAATAACTGGGCAACTGCCCGCATTGCTGCTACAACTCAATAGTGCAGCTCACCTAACTTTAGCGGTATGTAAGCTATTCCTTAACATCTCGTTCACCTGCAGCGCATCAAACTCGATACAAAAGCAAAGTTCCACACTGTCATTATATCAGCGCCATTTTTGTGAACCCCTTCGCTTTTCCTGTCATTAATCAGGCGTCAGTATTCTGCTGTAGTGATGCACGCCACAGCACGCCTATTTTTGTTGGAACTTTTTGCCATCATGGCGACTTTCAGCACATTAACGACCTTTGAAAACAGCCTGACCGACTCTATCATGCGCCCGCAACCCCCCCGTATTCATTGGGCAAAACAGATTTTTCAAAAGTTATAACCCTGAACTGACCATCCTGAAAAACCAAAGTTCCTGAAAACTATTTCTTTGAAAAATAGTTGATAAAACATTTTGCTTTATTATTTTGTTCTGCTAATAATCCCGACAATTCCGGGTAACAAGGCACATTGCTACATCACATTGAAGTGAATATCGAGCTATGCACTCCGATCTTCCCCGCCCGAGAAATTCATTAACTCGCCAGCTGGCCACGCTGCTCTCAGCCTGGCTTTGCTATTGCGCGGCGCGCTCAAAGCGCGGGAGGAAATAATGGCTGGTCAGCAACCCAGGATGAAGGTCCTTTCCATATTCGGCACTCGCCCAGAGGCCATCAAGATGGCTCCGTTGGTCAGAGCACTGGCCGCAGAGCCGGGTATCGATTCGAGAGTCTGCATCACCGGACAGCATCAGAGCATGCTGCAACAGGTGCTGGACATGTTTGAGCTCAAAGCCGATTACAGCCTTGATGTGATGCGCCCCGATCAGACGCTGAACTCCATGACCGCGGCGCTTTACGCGGCTATCGATCCGATTCTGGACGAGATGAAACCGGACAGGGTGCTGGTTCATGGCGACACAACCTCAGCAATGGTGGCGGCCATGTCGGCCTTTCATCGCCGCATCCCCATCGGCCACGTCGAAGCCGGTTTGCGCACCGGTGACATCCGTCAGCCATGGCCTGAAGAGATGAACCGCCGCTGCATCGATCTGATTTCCGATCATCTGTTTGCACCGACGGCCGAGTCGCGCCGCAACGTGCTGGGCGAGCGCCTGCAAGGTATCTCGTTCGTGACCGGTAATACAGTGATCGACGCCCTGCACCTGACCGCTCAGCGGATCGACAGCAACCGCCAGCTGCGTCACGCACTGGATCGCCAGTTTTCCTTCCTGGTACCTGAACGCAGGGTGTTGGTGGTGACCGGGCATCGGCGCGAGAATTTTGGCGACGGCTTCCTGAACATCTGCAAGGCGCTGGGCGAACTGGCCCGACGCGACGACATACAAATCGTCTACCCGGTGCATTTGAACCCCAACGTACTGGGGCCGGTCACCGAGCACTTGGGCGATTTGCCGAACGTGCACCTGATCAAGCCTCTGGATTACCTGTCGTTCGTGCGCCTTATGCAACGCGCCCACGTCATCCTTACCGACTCCGGCGGCGTGCAGGAAGAAGCGCCGTCGCTGGGCAAGCCGGTTCTGGTCATGCGCGATGTCACCGAGCGTCCCGAGGCAGTCGCAGCGGGTACCGTACGCTTGGTGGGCACCGAGACCGACGCGATCATTCGCGGCGTGAACGCCCTGTTTGATGACGACGCCCTGTGGCAGAGAGCCTCCCATGCCGCCAACCCTTACGGCGACGGCAAGGCCAGTGCGCGCATCGTCGATGCCCTGATGGGTCGTCCGGTGGATGAATTTGTCGCCGAGCTGCCGCGTTATCGCACCGACCCGGTCGATGTGCAGCTCGACACGCTTATCCAGCCTCAGCCTCAGCACCAGCATAACCAGATGCGCTCGATGGCAGGTTAGCGAGAACACGCGCAGGTAGCGCAAAAGAACACCAAACATATCCGCAGGAAGCAGTCCGCAGACTATACGGGCACCCGGTTCAGACCGAGTGCCCGAAAAACGTTGTAGCAGACCGGCAGCCTGTATCAAGACCCAATGGCCTTGAGCCTTTACCGAGATCTGCACAATGAAATCTTCCGTTGCCGTAAACATGGGCACGCTGAACGTCCTTGCCTGCGGGATGAGCCTGCTGGCTCTGATGCCAGCGTTTGCCCTGGCTGCCGAAAGCCCGTTGACCCAGGCGATCAACCGAATCACTGCCGACAGTCGTCAGGAGCGTGTGATCGAGCTGAGGGAACTGGGCATTGATCGCCCGATCATTCTCAATGCCACTGATGCGCGCCGTGAACTTTACCTGCCAGTGCCCGCCAATGTGCCGCTGACGGATGCGACGCTGAATTTTGACGCCAGCTATCTGAATGGCGAAGCAGGCCGCAACACACTGCTACTGTCGCTGGACGGTTATCCGGTGCGCGCGCTGGGCCTCAACGAAGAACA
The DNA here is from genome assembly GCF_002699855.1 of Pseudomonas amygdali. Taxonomy (GTDB): domain Bacteria; phylum Pseudomonadota; class Gammaproteobacteria; order Pseudomonadales; family Pseudomonadaceae; genus Aquipseudomonas; species Aquipseudomonas amygdali. Next base: position 9,215 of record NZ_LKBW01000300.1, read on the forward strand.
GGGTAATGCCAGCGCCGTACTGGGCGTCGACAAGGCAGCCCGGGAAAGCGGCTCGGTGCGCCTGGGCATTGCCTGGTCCTCTGTGATCTCGAAAGTGCTCTGCGAAGACGAACGCGCCATCGGCAATGTGCTGCGCATCGATCCGCACACGCGCCTGACTTACGGCTATGACGCCAGCCAGTTGCAGGATGTGGGTGCAGCGTGGAACGCGCTGCCCGGCAAACCTGGCCTGTTGGTCGCACCCGGCACCTTGTCGAGCGCCAGCTACGACGCCGCCTGGCGTCTGGGCGTAGCGCTGGAACGCATCGGTAAACAGGCACGCATCCTGCCGTTTCCTGCCGTGCAGGACAGCGTGGACCTGAGCGGCCTGAATATTCCGGCAGAACTCAAGCAGATTCCGGCGTTTGCAGGGCTCGAAGGCAAGGGCCAATACACCCTGCGCGACCCGGCGGAAATCGGTGCATTGTTGATGCTTGGCCAGACACCTGCGTTGCAGGCCGACCTGGCGATCAGCGATCCGCAACTGCTCAAGGCAATCGACGACGCCATGGACGCTCTCCAGGCGCAGGTGCAGGGTCTGGATGCTTCGGCGGCCAGCGCACTGGGCCAGTGGCGCGAACGTCATATCAAGCAACCGCTCGCCAATAGCACCGAGGACGTGAGTCTGGCCCTGCTGGGCAATCGCGCGCTGCTGATGATCAAGCCGGAGTCGGCGAACAAGGCCATCGGCCTGTTCAGTTCAGCGTGGAACAAACTGGCGCGCAATCGCCAGTTGACCATCGGTGAAGAAGCCGCGATGCCGCTCAGCGAAGACGGTCGCGTTGCGCTGACGCGCCTGGGCGGCAAGCCCGGCACGGTGGATGTGCTGGCTAAAACCGATTGGAGCGCCTCGTTCCCGCTGGGCAGCGTGGCCTATGACGGGCGCGTACCGGTAACTGCGATGATTGATGTCGCTGCGGCCCCCGGTGCATCCGGAACGCCACCGGTTGCGACGCTGTTTCTCAATGACTACCTGATTGGTGCGATGCAACTGACTGCCGATGGCAAGAAAGAGCGCATCGAAGCAAGAATTCCGCAATATGCACTGGCAGCGCAGAACACCTTGCGCGTCTCGTTCCAGCGTCAGCCGGTCAGCAACCAGTGCCTGGAGACGCCGCAGGCGTTCCCGATCTCGGTATTGCCGACCAGCCATGTAGTGCTGGACAAGATCACTCCCGACGAAAACTTCTCGGGCATGGCGGCACGCTTCGCTACGGACACCCAGATAATGGTGCCCAAGGCCTATCTCGAGCGCCCGGCCAGCAGCCTGCCGCAAGTGATCCGCGTCGCCAGCGCTTCCGGTGTCTCGCCGTTGCGTGCGCAACTCAGCGTCAGCGATGACGCCAGCGTAGCCGTGACGCCCGCCAAAGCGTTTCTGGCGTTCGAACTGCCAGTCAGGGATGGCGCCGAGTCGGTCAAGGCCAGCAACGACGGGCATCTGCTGATCAATCACAAAGAGCAGACGCTGCTCGACCTCAAATCCCTCAACCACCTGGCCTCGCTGCAAGTGATCGACGCGGGCGGCCAGCACGGTATGGTCTATCGCACGCTTGGTGGTCAGGCCCCGGTTTTCGAGCGCCCGCTGCTGGCTGACAACGGCCCGATCGCCACCTTTGACGCCAAGGACCCGACCGGCAGCCAGATGATCGAGGACGAGCAAAGCACTGGCCTCGACGCCTGGCGAAAACCATCGCTGCTGTGGCTGATTCCGGCTGGCATCGTACTCTTTCTCATCCTGTTGCTGGCTGGCCGTAGCGCCCGTCGCAATCGCTCGTAACGGGCCGCCGCAATGACGTCGCTCTATTGGCCTTACTGGCTGGCCCATTACTACAGCGTGCTGGAAGTCGCGACGATCGTTGTCGGGCTGATTATCCTGGTATCGAGTATCGATGACCTGTTCATCGATATCTGGTACTGGGCCAGGCGGCTGTACCGCAAGTTCACCGCCGAACGTCGCTACCGGCCACTGACTGCCGAGCAGTTGATTGCCCGCGACGAGCAGCCGCTGGCGATCATGGTCCCGGCCTGGCTGGAATACGACGTCATCGCGCCGATGATCGAAAACATGGTGTCGACGCTCGATTACCAGAACTACGTAGTGTTCGTCGGCACCTACATCAACGACCAGCGCACCATCGATGAAGTGGAGCGCATGCGTCGTCGTTACAAGCAATTGGACCGCGTGGAGGTGCCGCACGCCGGCCCGACCTGCAAGGCCGACTGCCTGAACTGGGTCATACAGGCGATTTTTCTGTATGAGAAAACCCACGCTGTACAGTTTGCCGGGACCATCCTGCACGACAGCGAAGATGTACTGCACCCGCTTGAACTGCGCCTGTTCAATTACCTGCTGCCACGCAAGGACATGATCCAGTTACCGGTCGTGTCGCTGGAACGCAACTGGTACGAATGGGTGGCCGGCACCTACATGGACGAGTTTGCCGAATGGCACGGCAAGGATCTGGTGGTACGCGAAAGCATGACTGACACCGTGCCTTCGGCGGGCGTCGGCACCTGTTTCTCGCGACGTGCACTGATGGTGCTGGCCGATGAAAACCAGAACCAGCCCTTCAATACCGAAAGCCTGACCGAAGACTACGATGTAGGCGCTCGGCTGGCGAAATACGGCATGCAGGCGATCTTTGTGCGCTTCCCTGTGCAATTTCGGGTGTTGCGCAAATCGTGGTTCCGCAAGCCGTATGAGTCGATGCTGGAAATGCCGCTGTGTGTGCGTGAGTTTTTCCCGGACACCTTCCGTACCGCCTTTCGCCAGAAAGCACGCTGGACTCTGGGCATCGGCCTGCAGGGCTGGGAGCAAATGGGCTGGACCGGGTCGCTGGCCAACCGTTACCTGCTGTTTCGGGACCGCAAGGGCGTAGTGACTTCGTTCGTCAGTATCCTGGCTTATGCGATTCTGATTCAGTTGCTGGCGTTGATAGTTCTGCGCTCCAGCGGCCTGTGGAACACCAGTTTTCCGACACCGTTTGAAACCAGTGGCCTCATTCAGTACCTGCTGGTGGCCAACGGCATCGCATTGCTGTGGCGAATTCTGCACCGCTGCTACTTCACCACTGTTCTGTACGGCTGGCAGCATGGCTTGTTGTCCATACCGCGCATGGTGGTGGGCAACTTCGTCAACTTCATGGCTGCGGCACGCGCCTGGCGCATGTTTCTGGTGGGCAAAGTGCTCAACCGCAAGCTGGTCTGGGACAAGACCATGCATGACTTTCCGTCTACCGATCTGGTCGCCGTCGCGCCACGTCGTCTGAGCAGCGTGCTGATCTCATGGCAGGCCATCAACGACGAAAAACTGCAGACCGCACTGGCTGAACAACAGACCCGTCAGCTGCCGCTGGGCAGGATTTTGCTTAGCCACGGCTGGCTCGACGATGAAACCCTGGCTGAGGCCATCGCTTTTCAGAACGACCTGCCACGGGTATTCGACATTGCCGGCAAACGTGCGACAAACGATGTGCTGGCCGATGAGTTCTGCCTGCGCTGGCGTGTCGTGCCGTTGCAAATGAATGCGCTGGGTCGCCAGGAAATTGCCGTGGCCAGCCCGCTGCCGCCTGACGGTCTGCAACAGATTACCGAGCAACTGGGTGCCGAGCCGGTGCAGTTGATTGCCCGTGAAAGCGACATCGTCGCGCAATTGCGTCAGCTTCAGGTGGTCGAGGGTCAGCCGCTTCCAGCCAGAGCGCCACTGCTCGGCGATCTGCTGATCGAGCAAGGCCTGCTGGACCGCGAAGTGTTCCAGAAAGCCATGCTCGGCTAACGCCCGCATGTGCATGGCCGGATGGGCGATTACCTGGTCGACATCGGCGTGCTGTCCAGAGAAACCATCGAACAGGCTGTGGCACGTCAGCACAACCATTACCGATCTGACGATCAAACGGAGCAGCCACTATGAAGCGCCCCTTCATCCTGTCGCTGCTGGTGAGCGGCCTGGGTCTTGTTGCACCGCTCAGCCAGGCGGAAACACTGCCCCTGCCGTTGACCGGACCCGCCTATGCCATCGCCAACGAAGCCTACATGGCCTACAACCGCAAGGACTACGACCTGGCCATCGCCAAGGCGCGCGAAGCGTTGCGTCAGCGTGCGGATGCCGATCAGTTGCGCGATCTGATTGCCCTGGCCGAACGCGACAAATACCGACGAGATCACCCTCAGCGCTTCCCCAAGGCTCGCCCAAAACCGGGCTATCTGGAGGGCAATCAGGCGCTGCGTGCGTATGCCAATCGCGACTACGACGGCTCGGCAAACCATGCGCGCAAGGCCATCGCACAGGCACCGAAAAATCTTGATTACCGCATGATGCTGATCGAGGCGCTGCAACGTCAGCAGCGTCTGGACGAAGCACAGCTGGCCATCAACGATGCAGAGCAGGCAGTCGGCCCGCAGCCGGTTTTGACTCGTCGTCGGCAAGCGATTCAGGAACAGGCAGCAGTCGATAAGGCAGCCTCGGGTTATAAGGCACTGGCACGCGGAGATAACGACACCGCTGTCAGCGAGGCGCGGGAGGCTGTTCGCAGTTTTCCGAAACAGATGGCTTACCGAAAGCTGCTGGTCAGCGCCCTGATTGCCCAGGGGCAATATGCCGAAGCGCGCTCTGCGGCTACCGAAGCACTGGCGCTCAATGGCAACGACGCCACCCTGCTCGTCCAACGCGGACAAATGCGTCAACGCCTGGGCGATCAGGACGGTGCGCGTCAGGACTTCGCTCAGGCACTCGCCGTGGGTAATCTGCCCCTGCGCGAGCAAGCTTCCTTGTACGCAGCGATGGGCCAGCCGAGTGAGGCACTGCAACGTCTGCAGAAAGCTCGCGATGCGGGCGAACTGCAACCCGGCGATGAAGTGCAGATTGCCTATTTCCTCAGCCAGGCGGGCGACGATCGTGGCGCGCTGGACGAGTTCAAACGGGTCGACCGCAGCTCCGGACTCAAGCCGCGTGAAGTTCAGGACGCAGCCTACAGCGCCATGCGTACACCGGACGATGCACAGGCCATCGCCTACTTCAAACGCGTGCTCGATTATCAAAAGGCCGGTGATTTGCAGATGCCGGCGCAACAGGTGTTCGATACCCGACGCGCCGTCTCCGACCTGTCCCGTGAATGGGGTTTGACCAACACCACGACGTATCGCGGTGCCAGCACCAGCAGCGGCAGCGGCCTGAACAGCGCACCGAGCAGCAACACTGAAAGTGTGCAGAACAGCACCGAAGTGTTCTGGCGCCCATTGGGCTACCGCAATGCACGCTTCGTCGAACTTTACGGGCGCGTGACCGACACGTTGTGGAGCAAGGACGGCGACTCCGACACCGGCGCGGATGCATTGCAGGGAGCGCTGGGGATCAGGGTCAAGCCGTTCAGCTCAGTCAACGTCATCGGTGCCTTTGAGCGCACCTTTCCGTTGGGTAATTCCAACGCCGATGGCGACTGGCTGGTACGTCTGGGCTACGGCTCCAGCATCGGCACTGACTTGCGTGTCGACGTGCCCAGTTGGTGGACCTCGCAGCTGTATGCGGAAGGTGGGCGTTATTTGCAGGACAAGCGCAACTATTTCAACAGTGAATGGCAGGTCGGACGCAGCTTTCGTCTGGACAGCATCAGCCCCAGGCTGGTGGTGTTTCCACATGTGGTCGCCGCAGTGGACTACGATTCAAAGATGCGTAGCGAAGTCGACAGCCTGGGCCGCAGCAGTACGTCATCCGGTAACGCTGGCGGGCTGGGTGTTGGTACCGGCGTACGCTACTGGTTTCGCGAGGACACGTACAAGGCGCCACAGTCGTATGTCGACTTCTCGGTGCAGTACCGCGAGAAAGTCTTTGGCGACGACCGCGCAGAAGGCGTGTTCGCACGTATGACATTCTCGTGGTGACAATCGCGAGTCATCCATCAGGGAGTAATGTTTGAAGGCTTTGGCCGCACTGCTACGACAGACAATATTGATCAAGACCTCGCTGGCAGCCGCCCTGGTAGGTGCGCTGACCCTCGCCTCCAGCGAGCTGTATCAACTGATACAGCCCAGCGGGCCGGGAATAGTCGGCATCGTCTGGCAACCGGATAACGCAACGGTGGGCATAAGCGGCAACTGGGACAAACTCGGCGCACGGCAATTGCTCGTGCAGTGGACGGCGGTCGATGACCAGTCGTTCATACCAGGTACTCAGATGACCAACGTGCCGGTGCTGCAGGACTGGGCGCGGATCGCCAAGGAGCCTTGGGCGCAGGAGATGATTCTCGGGCTGGCGGGGTACTTCAGCGAAAACCGCTCACGGGACAATATCGAACAGTTGGCGGTGCTTTCGGCACAGCTGGCCAAAGTGAAAACGCCGCTTAATGTCACTGGCTGGTATTTCCCGGCCGAGGTCGACCCCAGCTGGAGTCGTGCCAAGGAATTACCCGCGCTGCTGGCGAAGCTGCCCAGGCCGTTATGGATCAGCGTCTACGATGGTGCCAACATCGGCCCCGCCGCCACTGCGGACTGGCTGAAAACCTGGCTGCCGGACGATATCGGCGTGTTCTTTCAGGACGGTGTGGGTGTCTATGCGCGCACCGCTCCGGTTGCCCGAACCTACGCAGACGCGTTACGTAAACGGCTGGGCAAAAATCGCCTCAGAATCATCGTCGAAGCGTTTCGCCCGCAAGTGGGTGGAGGTTTCCGACCGGCGACGGCTGCCGAACTGAAACCGCAAATAGCGGCTTTCGATGGCTATCCGCTGTACCTGTTCGACGGTCCGCACTATGTGACGCCCGACTTGATAAAAGCCCTGAACAAGTAGAAACAACTGGCGCTGGACGAAATTCCCGCGCGGGGCTACAAAGAGTCTTCCTACTGGATTTTCAGTTGCACGGAGCGGTCGATGACTCCACGTCAGCATTGCCTGGCCTGCCTGCAACAGACACCGCCCTCGGTGTTTGAAGCAGCGCTATGGGTGTCGAGCGAGCATGACGCACACTTTGCCCGGCATGCGGTGATCAGTGACATGGACCAGTTACAGCGCCAGATCGACGCTGCGCTGCCGGTCCTGCCTGCCCCCGAACTCGCGCAACTGCTTTTGCGACAACTCAATGCACTGGGTTTTCAGCAAGATGACTGGAACCCGCCCAAACCCGACTCGGCGCTGCTGCACAAGGTTGTGCAGCAGCGTCGCGGCCAGCCATTGGGGCTGGCACTGATCGCGCTGGAGATAGCACGGCGGCTGGAGATTGCGCTGGAGGGCGTGAACTTTCCAGGCCACTTTCTGCTGCGTGTGCCAGGTGCCGATCATTTGCTCGACCCCTGCAGCGGGCGCAGGCTTTACCCCAGAGACTGCCGCGAGCTGTTGATCCGGCAATTCGGCCCGACCATGCAATTGCGCGCCGAACACATGACACGCGCCACACCCACCAGCATGCTGCAGCGATTATCGCGTAACCTGCGGCATCTGCATCAGATCAACGATGATTTTCTCGCTGCGCTCAAAGATGCCGACCGCATCGTCGAGCTGGGTCAGGCAACCAGCGGAGATCACCTGGCCCGTGCCAGCCTGTATCAACTCCTTGAATGCCCGCAGGCCGAACGTTTCGACCTGGAACGCGCGCTGTTGCTCAGCGAAGACCCACTGCAACGAATCGAGCTTGCCGAGCGCCTGAGTCGGTTGCCAGCGAACCACAGCGTTCATTGAGCCACTGGCACACTCCCCGCGAATTGTTACCTGTCGGGTAATGCTGCATATCCTGTACGGGGATTTTTCAGAACAGGGATGGCAGGTAACCTGCGCCCGTTAAATCGACGTGGATTTGCAAGCTCCCTTGATCCTGCGTTTTGTTTGGCCGCTGCGTGGCTATCCATGCAGCGGCCTTTTTTATTGCCGGACGTTTTAGTATCAAGACACCCTCACGCTTTGGCGTTTGGTGTTTTTTTGACCAGCCCCTTGTTTTCCATATCCTTGATCTTGCGCATCTCGTGACTGTCGCCAGACTCGGCAAACGTTTGAAGATTCTGCATGATATGAATCGTTCGAACGTAATCAGGCAATAACACTTTGGCGTACGGGTCTCCGCTCATTGCCTTTTCTTTCATTTCAATGATCCGATTGGCAAAGAACTCCAGCGCATTGATTTCCTTGCTCGGGTCGACCAGCTTGCCTTTCTTGTCGAACTCATCGCCCGCTCGACTCATGAGTTCGGCCGTATGATTGTCGATCATCCCGAACTTGTACAAGATCATTCCTGCCCTGTTGAGATCCTTGGGCGTAATCTGTTCGGGGTTGAAACCCTTGAACAGTGGCTTCATCTTGCGTTTTTCCATCGCCAGCGAGTTGAGCGCAACGGCATTCTCACCGACCTCCTGCAACACCTGACTGACCTGCGCTGCGGCCTTCTTGAGCTTGAGTCTTTCAGGCGGCGCAGCAACAGTGACCGGTGGCAGGTCACCCCACATTGTTCTTCCCACGTGATACTCCCTATATGAATGTGTTCAAACTTCATATCGGAGTAAAAGCTGCTTAATGAATAGTTGTACAGAAATCCATACCAAACCTACAAAGCCAAAAGACAGTTCTTACAGAACACGGTAAAAATTCCGATAAATAATTAACCAGTTATAAAGTCGTGCACCAAACAGAGACTTCTTTTCCAAAGCCGCCGCATATCTCAGAACCTGCTTAATTAGCGTATTTTTGCAGATTGGCCATCATTTCTTTCAACGCCTCGATATTGTCGGCGGGGTGCGCGGCTTGATCGAAATCAGCAATCGTCTGCCATTGTGCAGCAACGTCCTCCGGGCTGAAGCCCGCCTGTGGGTCGAAGCATGCTCCCTGACTGCGCTCCCAACGGACCTTGCCGATCCAGCCGCCGCCCACTTCAAACAGATCGCCACTGTCCTGACACTGTTCGCTGCCCAGATACACCACCAACGGGCTGATCAGTTCAGGTTTGAGCAGCTCGAATACGTTGGCAGGAATAAGCCCCTCGGTCATGCGCGTGCCCCCGGTCGGGGCTATGGCGTTGACGAAAATCCGGTGCTTGCGGCCTTCCAGCGCGAGGGTGCGAGTCAGTCCGTAAAGCCCGAGCTTGGCGGTTGCGTAATTGGATTGGCCGAAATTGCCATAGATGCCGGATGTCGATGAAGTGAAAATCACCCGCCCGTAGTTCTGCTCACGCAGGTATGGCCAGGCGGCATGTGTGACCTTATAGGCGCCCTCGACATGGACGCGGTAAACCAGACCCCAGTCGGCGTCCTCCATTTTGGCGAAGGTCTTGTCGCGCAGGATGCCAGCGTTGTTGACCAGCACATCTATGCGACCGAAGGCATCGAGCGCGTGTTGCACTATGCGCCCGCCGTCGGTCACCGAGTCATGGTTGGCCACAGCGGTGCCACCGGCTTCACGAATCTCGGCCACAACGCGATCGGCAGCAGAAGCACTGGCCCCTTCGCCATGGGTAGAGCCACCCAGGTCGTTGACCACTACCCGCGCGCCGTGCTTTGCAAACAACAGCGCATGAGCCCTTCCCAGCCCGCCTCCTGCGCCAGTCACAATGACGACTTTATCTTCAAAACGCACCGACTCACTCATCGCAGGCTCCAGGATCAAAGGAAACGTTGCGATGAGTGTCGTCCAGGCACCTGCCAGTCACAATCAACACGCGCAGTGCTGAATCATGCTCAATAAAGCAGCGGGATGATTTCAGCCCAGGTGTTTGATGAACGCTGCCAGCCAAGGCTCGGCGTCGGTTTCCGGGGTTACGCTTTCACTTCCGTCCAGACGCAGCATGTCCTGCACTTCATTCACACCCAGTTCAGCGAACAATTCACGCATCTGCTCGCCGCCGGCACAGAAGGTGTCGCCGTAGCTGGCATCACCCAATGCGATCACACCACCCGGCAAGCCACGCAGTTGGCCAGGCAAAAGATCACGAAGCTCTGAATAGAGAGGCATGAGGTTGTCGGGCAGCTCACCCATCCCGGTGGTCGACGTCACCGCAAGGATGGCCTGAGGCTCGAAAGCCAGCACATCAGGCAACGCGAGCCTAGGGTTGACGAGTGTTTCGTGACCAGCGGCACGCAACAGTGCAGAGGCGTGTCTGGCAACTTCTTCGGCCGATCCGTAAACCGTTCCACACACGATGGCAACTTTCATGGCTATTCCTGCAGCAGCTGAAAAAAAGTGAAACATTATGCCCTAGAATGCCATCTGAATTTTCTACGGACCCTTTTGCCTTTGGCCGGCACGGAAAAAGCACAGCCAAGTTGAAATATTAAAATGGAAAAATATGATGAGCGGTCCGAACAACTTGCGGAATCAATGGTCTTTGTTCTCAATAACCGGTCAGACCGAGCTTTCCGCCAATGCAACCTGATTCTCTCCTCACACAGGCTGAACTGGATTTTATCCAGAGCATGCAGCGCAATCCGAAGCTGAACGTGCGCGACAGCACGCGTAGCCTTCTGGTCAATGGCGGGGTTCAGATTCAGGATCTGCTGACACGTCTGGCTGCTCACGAGCAGGTCACGATCCATGCGCAGTTCGAAAACCAGCAGATGAATTTCCCTCTGCATCTGGTCGAGGACGAATTCCATGCGCTGCATCTGGAACTGGGCGCACCGAGTATTTTCGAGGAAGGCCCGAAGATTCGCCCCTGGCGGCTCGTGCTTGAAGAGCCAATCCCGCTTGAGACCGAAAAGGGTGCATTGACGGCGCTCTGGGTTCACGAGCTGTCGTTCAAGGGGGTGCTGCTTGAGTACCGCAAGGAAGGCAAGCTGCCGAGAAACTTTTCCGCCTGGTTCAACCCGCCAGGTCAGGCCCCTATTCCAATGCGCGGCAAGCTGGAGCGAATGACCGAACACAGTTTCGGTGCCTATCACTTCAGCAAGCATGGCAAGGACGACGCCGAGCGCTTGCGTCAGTACATCCTCCAAGAGCATCGCCGCAAGCACCCTTCCCTGCACAAGTAATCAGCCAACACCGCAAAGCTCTACCGGTCCGTCAGCGTTTCAGGAATAATCCTTGCTTGCTTTTCAAGTGAAGCTGTCGCGACCCACCACCCCGGATCGCGGCATGTGACCTCCCTACCCGGGAATCTCACGCCTCTACCGGAGATACACAATGTCTACCTCACCCGTCACCTTGATGGTCGCCCGCCGCGTGGCACAGGGTCGTTACCATGAAATGATGGCCTGGCTGCACGAAGGCGAACAGTTGGCCACGGATTTCCCGGGGTATCTGGGTTCCGGGGTGCTGGCGCCTCCGCCTGGCGATGATGAATTTCAGATCATTTTCCGCTTTACCGATGAGCACACCATGCACGCCTGGGAGCATTCCGCCTCTCGACGCTCCTGGCTGGTGCGCGGCAGCGGTCTTTTCGCGCAACCCTCGGAACATCGCGTCAGTGGTATTGATGGCTGGTTCGGCGCAATCGATCAGCGCCCGCCACGCTGGAAACAGGCTGTCGCGATCTGGCTGGCGTTTTTTCCCGTGTCACTGATCTTCAATTTCCTGCTTGGCCCGCTGCTCAATCATCTGGACCTGTTGCCGCGCATCATGATCAGTACAGCGGTGCTTACCCCGCTGATGGTCTACCTGTTCATTCCCCTGTCCACGCGCCTGCTTGCCCCTTGGCTGCAAAGCACGCCTGCACCGGCACGCCCGACGCAATCACCTTCCCCTCGCTAGACTCATAAAGACCTGTACACCTTTACACCTCGGTACAGGTCTTGGTCGCGTCCCAGCCCCGCTCGTTCCCTCAGCCTCCACGTGCTCAGCGCCTTCGAGCACTGCCTCGGCGAGTTTCATGATGCCCAGGGTTGTACAAAAAAATTCTCTGGTATAACTTTTCCTGTAAACCGGAAGAAGCAATCGACCGTACAATCCCCGTCAACTGTGGATAACCGATACGTGAGCTGTCGATGACATTATCTTCTGCACCGATTCTGATCACCGGAGCCAGCCAGCGCGTAGGCCTGCATTGCGCCTTGCGACTGCTTGAGCATGGGCATCGGGTTATCATCAGTTATCGCACTGAACACGCAAGCGTGACGGAACTGCGCCAGGCCGGAGCGGTGGCCCTCTACGGCGATTTTTCGTGCGAAACCGGGATCATGGCGTTCATCGATCTACTGAAAAACCAGACTTCAAGCCTGCGTGCCGTTGTACACAATGCATCCGAGTGGCTGGCAGAAACCCCGGGCGAGGAAGCGGATAACTTCACGCGTATGTTCAGCGTACATATGCTGGCACCCTACCTGATCAATCTGCACTGTGAGCCGTTGCTGACCGCCAGTGAAGTCGCTGACATAGTGCATATCAGCGATGACGTGACCCGCAAGGGCAGCAGCAAGCACATCGCGTACTGTGCAACCAAGGCCGGCCTGGAAAGCCTGACGCTGTCCTTCGCTGCCCGGTTCGCCCCTCTTGTCAAAGTCAACGGCATAGCACCGGCGCTGTTGATGTTTCAACCCAAGGACGATGCGGCCTACCGCGCCAACGCCCTGGCCAAATCGGCTCTGGGCATAGAGCCTGGTGCAGAAGTGATCTACCAGAGCCTGCGTTACCTTCTGGACAGCACCTATGTCACCGGCACAACACTGACCGTAAACGGCGGACGGCACGTCAAGTAAGCCGCCCCGAGGAACATTCTGATGAGTTCGTCCCTGCGCCAGCACTATCGAGACATTCTGCTCGGCCTTGGTGAAGATCCAGACCGCGAAGGCCTTCTGGACACCCCGAAACGCGCTTCCAAAGCGATGCAGTATCTGTGTCACGGCTACACCCAGAGCGTCGACGAAATCGTCAATGGCGCCCTGTTCGCATCCGACAATGATGAGATGGTCATTGTCCAGAATATCGAGCTGTATTCACTCTGCGAGCACCACCTGTTGCCATTCATAGGCAAGGCGCATGTGGCTTATATCCCTACCGGCAAAGTGCTGGGCCTGTCGAAGATCGCGCGCATTGTGGACATGTTTGCCCGCCGCCTGCAGATTCAGGAAAATCTGACCAAGCAGATTGCCGATGCCATTCAGCAAGTCACGGGGGCGGCAGGTGTAGCCGTGGTCATCGAGGCAAAGCACATGTGCATGATGATGCACGGTGTCGAAAAACAGAATTCGACCATGAACACTTCAGTGATGCTGGGGGCCTTCCGTGACTCGAGCACCACCCGCATGGAGTTTCTGCAATTGATCGGACGGAGCAGACAATAATGGCAAGACTCGAACCTGGCACCGCGCGCATCCGGGTCAAGGACCTGCGCCTGCGCACATATATCGGTATCAACGAAGACGAAATCGTCAACAAGCAGGATGTGCTGATCAATCTGACTATTCTCTACGCCGCACAGGAAGCCGTTCGCGACAACGACATCGAGCATGCTCTCAACTATCGCACCATCACCAAGGCCATCATTCAGCATGTCGAGGGTAACCGCTTCGCTCTGCTGGAAAGACTGACACAGGAAGTGCTGGACCTGGTGATGAGCCACAAGGCCGTGACCTACGCAGAAGTGGAAGTCGACAAGCCGCATGCGCTGCGCTTTGCCGAATCGGTATCGATCACGCTCGCCGGTCAACGCTGAAACTCTTATCATGACGCGAACCGTCTATTGAAAAGAGCCCGTCATGACCGAGCAAGAACGCCTCGAACTCGAAGCTGCAGCATTCCGTCGCCTGGTCGCGCATCTGGACAGCCGCAAGGATGTCCAGAACATCGACCTGATGAACCTGTCCGGTTTCTGCCGTAACTGCCTGTCCAAGTGGTACAAGGCCGCCGCCGATGAAAAGCACATCGACATCAGCCTCGATGATGCTCGCGAGGTGGTTTACGGCATGCCGTACAGCGAGTGGAAAGCTCAATACCAGAAAGAAGCAAACGCCGAACAACAGGCGGCGTTCGCCAAGGAACCCAAACATGACTGATCTGAACTCCCTGCGCACCAGCCTGCGCAGCGGCGAGCATGTGTTCGCTGATACCCTGGCCTTTATCGCAGAAAGTTACGATTATCAGCCTCGGCCGTTCAGAAACGGCGCCGTCGACAATGCTGCCGGGCAAAACGAAGGGTCTTGCAAGACGCTAGGCCTGGCATTGCTGGAAGGTTTGAGCGATGAAGAGGCACTGTTGGCATTTGGCGAGCACTACCGCTCGGTGCAAGCCACACCTGAAGGCAGCGACCACGGCAATATCCGTGCGCTGATCGAGTATGGGCTGGCAGGTGTGAAATTCGAAGGCGAGCCGCTCAAGCGCAAGGCTTGAGCTGACAGGTTCTCGTGCCAACGCATTGGCACGAGAACCTGGTTGCAGAGGCCTGGAGGGACGCCAATCAGAACGTGGCGTTTGCCAGACCGTCCAGATAACGCTCGACGTCCAGTGCCGCCATGCAGCCTGCACCAGCCGAGGTGATGGCCTGACGGTATACGTGGTCAGCCACATCACCGGCCGCGAATACACCTTCAACGCTGGTAGCAGTCGCATTGCCTTCACGGCCACCGTGCACAACCATGTAGCCATCTTTCAGAGCCAGTTGCCCTTCGAACAGCGAGGTGTTCGGCGTGTGGCCGATGGCGATGAATACGCCGTCGACTTTCAGCTCGTCACTGGTCCCGTCATTGTTCTTCAGGCGCGCACCGGTCACGCCCATGTTGTCACCCAATACCTCGTCCAGCGTGGCATTGAGCTTGAGCTCGATCTTGCCTTCGGCGACACGTGCGTGCAGCTTGTCGATCAGGATCTTCTCGGCGCGAAAGGTTTCGCGACGGTGAACCAGAGTCACCTTGCTGGCGATGTTGGCCAGATACAGCGCTTCTTCCACCGCCGTGTTACCGCCACCGACTACCGCGACTTCACGGTTGCGATAGAAGAAACCATCGCATGTGGCGCAGGCAGAAACCCCCTTGCCCATGAACGCTTCTTCCGAAGGCAGGCCCAGGTAACGGGCGCTGGCACCGGTGGCGATGATCAGTGCATCGCAGGTGTAGGTTGCGCTATCGCCCTGAAGGCTGAACGGCTTGCCGGCCAGATCAACGGAGTTGATGTGGTCAAAGACGATTTCAGTCTCGAAACGCTCGGCATGCTCACGCATACGCTCCATCAGCGCCGGACCGGTCAGGCCATGGGGGTCGCCCGGCCAGTTGTCGACTTCAGTGGTGGTGGTCAACTGACCACCAGCCTGCATGCCGGTGATCAGCAGAGGCTTGAGGTTGGCGCGGGCGGCGTAAACCGCAGCGCTGTAACCGGCAGGGCCGGAACCGAGAATGATCACTCGGGAATGACGTACGTCTGACATGACACACTCCTGTCGACCGACTGTTCAAGCCGCAATCGAAACAGCTGGATAAAAAAGGACCGCCGAAACACTTGGGGAAGTGCCATTCACTCGGCGGATCCTGAAAGTTCTGACTCCTGAGACAGGTCCTGAAATTGGTGCCAAGCCTATCGGGGTAGCAAGGTTAAGGAAATATCGTTTCACAATCCACCCCATAGGTCACTTCTATAGGGTGACTGACCGACAGCAGTGTACTCGCGCGAACATCCGGCCCCGGCAAGCGCGTTCAGGGCTCGGGGAATGGTGCTGAGCGCCGACAGCCATCAACTCTTTCATGGCTATCACAAAGCCGGTAAGGTCACGCCTTTCAAGCACCTGGAGACTGCCATGCCCGCGCCCGCCCTTACCGGCCCGCAATACCTCAGAGAGGGACTGAAACTGGTCCTCAGTCCTGGTTTGCGATTGTTCGTCCTGCTGCCCTTGAGCATCAATGTGGTGTTGTTCTGCGGCCTGATCTATCTGGCGGTGCACCAGTTCGAGCTGTGGGTCTACACCTTCATGCCTACGCTCCCTCACTGGCTGAGCTTTCTCAGCTATATCCTCTGGCCGCTGTTCGTGGTGCTGGTCCTGCTGATGGTGTTTTTCACCTTCACCGTGGTCGCCAACATCATCGCCGCGCCGTTTAATGGGTTTCTCTCCGAAAAAGTCGAAGCCGTGGTTCGTAGCGTGGACGATTCACCGGATTTCAGCTGGGCCGAACTGGTGGCCATGGTGCCACGTACCCTGGCCCGCGAAGCCCGCAAGCTGGGCTATATGCTGCCGCGCATGCTCGGGCTGTTCATTCTGTCGTTCATCCCTGTGGCCAACATCATCGCCGCTCCGCTGTGGCTGTTGTTCGGCGTCTGGATGATGGCGATCCAGTACATTGACTACCCCGCCGACAACCACAAACTGGGCTGGAACGAAATGCTAGGCTGGCTGAAAAGCAAGCGCTGGCAAAGCCTGAGCTTCGGCGGCATTGTCTACGTCGCCTTGCTGATCCCGGTGGTCAACCTGCTGATGATGCCCGCCGCAGTGGCCGGTGCGACATTGTTCTGGGTGCGCGAACGCGGGGCGGATGCATTGCCGGTGACGCAGGCACGAGGCTGAACCCCGAAATATCACCGGGCCGCGCAATACGGCCCGGACTATCTGATAAAAATCACTCGCTATATATATTTACCGCACAAGGCCCTGTCAACTGAGGCTCAATAGAGCCTCAAACAACCCGTTCATGTGAAGTCCGCTTCCATCGAACATGCGACACATGAACTTAACAAGGAAGTTAAATCATGAATACTCCAGTAAACCCTGCTGCATTTGCCGCTAAAAACGCCACAATCGAAGAAAAAATTCGTGCGTTTCTGGTCAGTGAACTGGCCGAATGGTCGATCAATCCAGACAACGTTTACATCAACGGCGTAAATAACCCGGAAGAACGTTTGGTCATCAGTTCCAGCTCCCTGACCGCCGAAGCAACCAATCGTGTTTTCGAGAAAGACGCTCCGTCTTACTCCCCACGTACAGCAGGTCTGTTCAGCGTGGCGTATTCGTATGCCGACGAACATCGCCTGGCTGCGCCGGACCTGGCCAAGGTAGGTGAAGTGATCGGCCAACTGGTCAATGACCTGGGCTGATTACTCTGATTGACTGGCTGAGTGACGACAAAGCCTGAAAGAGTGCCGAATGGGTAATGAATGATCTGTTCGGCACTTCAATTGGCGTCAGTAGCATCTACGCTGCAGCAGACGCAGAGAGGTAGGTCGGTATACTCATCAACCAGATAGCACACCGAGACTGTCAGAAATTTTGTGTTCGGGCATAACATGTAGCTAGAGGTGCATGTATGCCGACCAAA
>NZ_LKBW01000301.1 GCF_002699855.1 Pseudomonas amygdali
GAGCGTGAGGAGCGAGAGGTGTTCTGAAGATCCATCGTTCCTGCAGATATAGCGAAGAACACTATCGTGCCCATGCTCTGCGTGGGCATGCCGGTCTGGACGCTCTGCGTCCTCTTGCGACGCAGAGCGTCGTGAACTGCATTCCCACGCTGGAGCGTGAGAAACGAGCGGTGTTCTGAAGATCCATCGTTCCTGCAGGCACACCGCAGAGCATCATCGTGCCCATGCTCCGCGTGGGCATGCCGGTCTGGACGCTCTGCGTCCTCTCGCGACGCAGAGCGTCGTGAACTGCATTCCCGCGCTGGAGCGTGAGAAACGATAGGTGTTCTGCAGATCCATCGTTCCTGCAGGCATACCGGAGAACAACAGCCACTTTGGCCTATTCACAAAAAAGGCGCCTCGAAAGGCGCCTTTTTTGTTATTGCCAGGGCAGTATTACTTGCCCGCCCAGCGCTTCAACACCAGCGTAGCGTTGGTGCCACCGAAACCGAAGCTGTTGCTCATGACCAGGTCAAGCTTCGCATCTTCACGCGTCTTGAGCAGGATCGGCATGTCGGCAACTACCGGGTCCAGTTCGTCGATGTTCGCCGAGCCTGCGATGAAGTTGTTTTCCATCATCAGCAGGCAATAGATCGCTTCGTGAACACCGGCGGCACCCAGCGAGTGGCCCGACAGGCTCTTGGTGGAGCTGATCGCCGGAGCTTTGGCGCCGAATACTTCGCGCACGCCTTCCATTTCCTTGGCGTCGCCGACCGGAGTCGAGGTGCCGTGGGTGTTGATGTAGTCAATGTCGCCGGAGTTGATATCACCCAGGGCCATCTGCATGCAGCGAATTGCACCTTCGCCGCTTGGCGCAACCATGTCGTAGCCGTCGGATGTAGCACCGTAGCCGACGATTTCGGCATAGATTTTCGCGCCGCGTGCCAGAGCGTGTTCCAGCTCTTCGACAACGACCATGCCGCCGCCACCGGCAATGACGAAACCGTCACGCTTGGCGTCGTAAGCGCGGGAGGCTTTTTCCGGCGTCTCGTTGTACTGAGTTGACAGTGCGCCCATTGCGTCGAACAGGAACGACTGGCTCCAGTGCTCTTCTTCGCCGCCACCGGCAAAGACGATGTCCTGTTTGCCCAGCTGGATCTGCTCGACAGCGTTGCCGATGCAGTGAGCGCTGGTGGCGCAGGCGGACGAAATGGAGTAGTTCACGCCCTTGATCTTGAACGGCGTGGCCAGGCAGGCCGAAACGGTGCTGCCCATGGTCCGCGTGACACGGTAAGGGCCGACGCGCTTGACGCCTTTTTCGCGCAGGGTATCCAGCGCTTCCATCTGGTTCAGGGTCGATGCGCCGCCGCTGCCAGCGATCAGGCCGGTACGCACGTTGGAAACCTGTTCCTCGGTAAGACCCGAATCGGTGATTGCGTCTTTCATCGCCAGGTAGGCATAAGCTGCCGCATGACCGACGAAGCGAAAGATCTTGCGATCGATCAGTTCTTCCAGATTCAGGTCGATGGAGCCGGAAACCTGGCTGCGCAGACCCATTTCGGCATATTCCGGGTTGAAGCGGATGCCAGGGCGGTTAGCACGCAGGTTAGCGGTGACGGTCTCTTTGTCATTGCCCAAGCAGGAAACAATACCCAGACCAGTGATAACGACGCGGCGCATGCGAGTACCCTTAGAAATTTTCAGTGGAAGTAAACACGCCGACCCGAAGGCCTTCGGCGGTATAGATTTCACGACCGTCGACACTCACTGAGCCGTCGGCGATGGCCAGGTTCAGTTTGCCTTTCAGGACGCGCTTGATATGAATGTTGTAGGTGACTTTTTTGGCGGTAGGCAGCACCTGACCGAAAAACTTCACCTCGCCCGAACCCAGGGCGCGGCCACGGCCGGGGTTACCCTGCCAGCCAAGATAGAAACCAACCAGTTGCCACATGGCGTCAAGGCCCAGGCATCCTGGCATCACCGGATCACCTTCAAAGTGGCAGGCAAAAAACCACAGGTCCGGGTTGATATCCAGTTCGGCGACCAATTCACCCTTGCTGAACTTGCCACCTTCGTCGCTGATGTGTGTGATGCGATCAACCATCAGCATGTTGGGGGCGGGCAGTTGCGCATTACCTGGGCCGAACAGCTCGCCACGACTGCAGCGCAGCAGGTCTTCCCGGGTAAAGGCGTGTTGTTTGGTCATGCGAGCTCCTCAATAATCTCGTGCGGCAGGTTGTGGCGTCACTGGCTAGAACGCTGGTCCTGTCGTACCAATTCGCCAGGACCCTGTCCGGCAGCCTACTCATAGACTGTTGCGTTGTAATGAAAGTCACAGCTCAGGTGGAAATCAAGGTACACCTGTTCACTGAATTTTGTCATTCAGCCGATTTTGCTGGCTGATTTGCGTGCCAAGACTGCCGCAATTTAACATTTATCGCCAGTCACAGGTGCGTCAAAGGGCAGCCAGCGGTGTAAAACCTGCTGTAAATCAGCGTGTTTGAAAGGTTTAGCCAGGTAATCATCCATACCTGCCTGTAAACACGCGTCCCGATCACCCTGCAGTGCATTGGCAGTGAGGGCAATGATTGGGATTCGTTCCAGACCGGAAAGTTGCCTGATTCTACGTGTGGCTTCATAGCCGTCCATGACCGGCAGTCGGCAATCCATGAGGATCAGTGCGTGGTTTCCCGCGCTTGCCTTCATCACCGCTTCGGCGCCATCCACCGCCACGTCGACTTCGCAACCCAGATTACGCAACATGGCCTGCACCACGGTGCGGTTCACCGGGTTGTCCTCGACCAGCAATATGCTGCGCTCCTTGCCATGTGCATCGAGTACCGACAGCGGCTTGGCGATATCCACTGAAACATCGCGTGAAACGGGCAGCGGGATTTGCAGCGTGAAAACAGAACCCGAACCCTCCTGGCTCTCGGCACGCAATGTGCCGCCCATGCGTTCGGCAAGGGTACGGGCAATCGGCAGTCCCAACCCCGTGCCGCCGTAGCGCCTGGAAATCGAGCTGTCGGCCTGTTTGAACGCATCGAACATCGACTCCACTCGCTCGGCGTCGATACCAATGCCGCTGTCATGCACTGCACAGGTAAAGTGCAGTTGGTCATTGTCGAGCATCGCCCATTGGGCGACAACGCTGACCTTGCCTTGCTCGGTAAATTTAAGTGCGTTGCCGATCAGATTCACCAGGATCTGCCTGATACGGGTCGGGTCGCCTGTGACGGTCACTGTTTCCAGCCCGGGCTGAATGTGCAGTTCCAGTAGCAGCTTGCGTTGCAGTGCGCTGTGGTTGAACGCATGGGTCGAGGCACTGACCAGTTCGGCCAGATTGAACGCTATGCCTTCCATTTGCAGGGCATCGCGTTCAATGCGGGAAAAATCGAGAATGTCGTTGATGACCCGTAGCAGATGCTCGGTTGACTCGGTCGCCAGCGTCGCATACTCGCTTTGCTCAGCGGTCATGCGCGTGGTTTCCATCAGTTGCAGCATGCCCAGTACGCCGTTCATGGGGGTTCGCAACTCGTGACTCATCATTGCCAGAAAATCCGACTTGGCGCGGTTGGCCTGTTCGGCTTCCTCACGTGTCTGGATCAATTGCGCCACCGAGCGCTGCTGTTCAAGGCTGGTGCGGTGCAGGTTCTCTGCCAGATTGTTGATGTGCCGCGCCAGAGCGCCTAACTCGGCATCGTCGCTGACCGGCAGGGGCACATGGTAGTCGCCCTGCTGAATCGCCTTGAGAGCTTCGCCCATTTCCTTGACGGGTCTTGACAGGCTCAAGGCCAGGCCGCGGGCCAGCAAAAAAGCGAACAGCAACGCGCCCAGCGCCAGAACACCGGCCTTGAGCAATATTTCCTGTTGCCGTCGACTGAAGGCTTCATTGGACATCCCGACCAATACTCGTCCCAGATAGCTCTGCGACGTATTTTCAGGTGCCTGGCGATTGCCTTTGGGCGACGTGGCGGGGTGACTGTTAGCCTTTGCGCGCTGTGGGTAGACAGAGGCCTGGAATATTTCCATCTGCCGTGCCAACTGCTCGTTTTCGCGGGGCTGATCTATATAGATCATGGCCGTATTGGAGCTGTCCTGAATCTCTACATAGCGAACGCTGGGCATGGACAGGGTGGCGCGCATCAACGCCTTCAACCCGTCGATATCGCCTGTCGCCACACCCGGTTCGACGGCCATGGCCAATTGATTGGCGATGAGCTGCCCGGTGTGATTGAGCTCCTGACGCAAGTCCTGAATACGCACGAAGGTGAAAAAGCTGATCAGCAGAGCCGTCAACAACAGGGCAGGGCCCAGGCTGATGATCTGAGTGCGGGTATTGATATCCCAGTGCCGAAATTTCATCGGCTGCGTGCCTTGCGCGCAATGCTTTGCGCTGGTGACTCGATTGATGCGTCCATGCCTGTTCGCCCGTTGGTCGCGACCCGGTCCGGCTGTGCAGCGCAGTGCCGGGTGTCTCGATAATTCATGCTGTGCACGCATGTTAACCGAGATAGCGCGCGTTTCCAGCGAACTTGTTGTCGCATGCCGCCCTGCATGCTCGACAGATCAGCTTTGTTGCTGGCCGATACCGCGGCGCTCCGTATAATGCTGGCATCGCCACTTGAATGGCTCTGGATGGATAGTTTTATGACCACACAGCAACCAGTCGCGGTTCTTGGTGGTGGCAGCTTCGGCACTGCCATTGCAAATCTGCTGGCCGAGAACGGCCATCAGGTTCTCCAGTGGATGCGTGATCCGGAGCAGGCGCAGGCGATTCGCGTCAACCGTGAGAACCCCCGTTACCTCAAGGGCATCAAGGTTCGGCCCGAAGTCGAGCCGGTAACCGACATCACCGCCACGCTTGAGGCCTGCGAGCTGATTTTCGTCGCTCTGCCTTCAAGCGCACTGCGCGCGGTACTCTCGCCCCATGTCGAGCGCCTGAACGGCAAGATGCTGGTCAGCCTGACCAAAGGTATTGAAGCGCAGAGCTTCAAATTGATGAGCCAGATCCTCGAAGAGATCGTTCCCCAGGCGCGTATCGGCGTATTGTCCGGGCCCAACCTGGCCCGGGAGATCGCCGAGCATGCGTTGACCGCCACCGTGGTTGCCAGCGAAGACGAGGCGCTGTGTCAGCAGGTCCAGGCCGCGCTGCATGGTCGTACTTTTCGGGTCTATGCCAGCAACGACCGGTTTGGTGTAGAGCTGGGTGGGGCATTGAAGAACGTCTACGCAATTATCGCTGGCATGGCCGTAGCGCTGGACATGGGCGAAAACACCAAGAGCATGCTGATCACCCGGGCGCTGGCCGAAATGACCCGTTTTGCGGTCAGTCAGGGTGCCAACCCGATGACCTTTCTCGGCCTGGCCGGGGTGGGCGATCTGATCGTCACCTGTTCCTCACCCAAAAGTCGCAATTATCAGGTCGGGTTTGCGCTGGGCCAGGGGCTGACGCTGGAGGAGGCGGTCACTCGTCTGGGCGAAGTAGCCGAGGGCGTGAACACGCTCAAGGTGCTCAAGGTCAAAGCGCAGGAGGTTCAGGTCTATATGCCATTGGTCGCCGGGCTGCATGCGATTCTTTTTGAAGGCCGTACGCTCAGTCAGGTCATCGAGGCGTTGATGCGTGCCGAGCCCAAGACGGACGTCGATTTCATTTCGATTACCGGCTTTAATTGAACTCATTCCGATCAGGGAGAACGTCTTGAACGAGTCGAAAATCCAGCATAACGAATCGATCCTGCTGCACATTCTATGGATGCTGCTGTTTCTGGGTGTATGGCACGTTGCACAGATCATTCTGGCGGGCGTAGTGCTGGTGCAATTGGTTTATCGCCTTATCTATGGCGCACCGAATGGCGGCCTGATGAATTTCGGCGACAGTGTCAGCCAGGACCTGGCCCAGATTGGTCGTTTCGGGACGTTTCACAGCGACCATAAGCCCTGGCCCTTCGCCGACTGGCCAGCGCCGCGCGCCCCTGAAGGCGAGGCGGCTCATCATGTTCCGCCAGCGCCGCATCCGGTGCGTGACGAAGAGCCAAAACTGTGAAGGTCTGGGTATTGCGTCACGGCGAAGCGCAGTCGCGGGCGCGCAGTGATGCCGAACGCGAGCTTACGGCACACGGGCGTGAAGAAGTGCTCAAAAGTGCAGTGCACCTGAGTGACAAGTCGGTGCAGCGGATCATCGCCAGCCCCTATGTTCGTGCACAGCAGACTGCCGAGCTGGTACGTCAGTCGCTGGGGTTCAATGACCCGGTCGTGACGGTGCCCTGGCTGACGCCGGACAGCAGCCCGCGTGAGGTGTTGCTCCAGCTGGACAAGCTGGGCGTCGATGAAGTGCTGCTGGTCAGTCATCAACCCTTGGTGGGCGAATTGATCGGCGTGCTGGCTCACGGCAGTCCGCAGCAGGCCGAGCCTATGAGTACCGCCAGTCTGGCCGAGCTGGAAGGCGAGTTCGTGCTGGCTGGCGCAATGCAGCTCAACAGCGTTCGACACGTTTGAAACGGTCTGTTCGAGTAATGAACCACCGCGAACGCGGCCCACTTTGAAAAAGGATTTAACATGAGTGTATGGCGTCAGGCTCCTGATATCGAAGCCCTTATAGCGGCTCAGAAAAACACTATTGGCGAGGTGCTGGATATCCGCTTCGAATCGTTCACGGACGATTCCCTGACGGCCAGCATGGTCGTCGATCAGCGTACCCATCAGCCTTTCGGGCTGCTGCATGGCGGTGCATCCGTGGTGCTGGCCGAGTCTCTGGGGTCGATGGCCAGCTACCTGATTGGCGACCCGAGCAAGTATTTCTGCGTCGGGCTCGAGGTCAACGCCAACCATCTGCGCGGCGTGCGTACCGGACGTGTAACCGGTGTTGTACGTCCCGTGCACATCGGCCGCACCACCCATGTATGGGACATCCGCATCAGCACCGAAGAAGGCAAGCTCAGCTGCATATCGCGTCTGACCGTGGCGGTTGTGCCACATGGCCAGGAGCCACCAATCAGTTGAGTGTTTTCAGCTATTAAGAACGGTTTTTCAGGTCTGGATTGAGCGTTGTAGTCAGGCGGCGTTTCTCTTAGTGTCTGGGTGTTCCCTGGAGGGAACATTCATTCCCAGGAGGATTGATAATGACTGAAGAAAAGGCAGTGCCGCCCGGAGAAACTCCTCCGGCTGAAAGCTCGCTTGCTCCTGAACTACCACCTTTGCCCGACAAACCGTCTGTGTCTGCAAACCAAACGCCTACAGGAACTTCACTGCCCGCTGCAGCTTCGCCGTCTCCCGAAAAACTCCCGCTCCCACTCCCAGAGTTGAACCTGGAAAAGCGCTTGAAGCAGGTTTATGCGGATCAGATCATGACGTCTGCCGAGTTCATGGCACTGCGCGATGATGCGGACGTGCTGTTCGACAAGCTGAAGGTCCAGTTTCCCGACAATGGTGCCCTCGCGCTGTTCCAGCCTTTGTCGGATGTTGCGGTACAAGCCATGCAGCTCGGTATTCTGGAGTTCAAGAAAGGCAAACCCTCCGCTGAAGCCAAGGCTCTCGCCAAGCAGTCGTTTGGTTTCCAGGTTGCGTACATCAAAGCTTGCCTGGACCGTTTCACTCAGGCGCTGTAGGCATTCACGTGGCTCCGGCCATTATGATGGTGATGGCCGGAGTGCCATCTGCGATGGCAGTTCCAGTCATTGCTGTTGCTTGAAGCGGCTGCGCACAATTGCGACTCGTACGGCCTCTGGAAGTATCGGTATGTCGCAACCCGTGTTCTTCGCTCACGCCAACGGTTTTCCATCGGCTACCTATGGAAAGCTGTTCTGCGCGTTGGCACCGGAATATGCCGTCACTCACCTCGATCAGCATGCTCACGACCCTCGCTTCCCGGTGGATGACAACTGGCTGAACCTGGTCGATGAGCTATCCATCATCTGCGTGAGCAGCCCGGCCCTGTATGGGGTGTGGGGCACTCGCTGGGTGGGGTTCTGCACCTGCATGCCGCGCTGCGCTGTCCGCAACTTTATCTTGGCGTGGTGATGCTGGATTCGCCGGTGCTGGGCCTGGCTGATCAGTTGTTCATCCGCGCAGCCAAACGCCTGGGTTTCATTGACCGCATCACGCCAGCGGGCCGCACACTGGGACGTCGCGAGGCATTTGCCGATCTGGACGCAGCCCGCGCCTACTTTGCCAGCAAGACCCTGTTTCGCCGTTTCGATCCATACTGCCTGACCGCTTACCTTGAACACGGTCTGCAGCAGGATGGCGAGCAACTTCGTCTGCGCTTTGACCCGGCGACGGAAATCAGTATTTACCGCAGCATTCCTCACACCAGCCCAGTACCGTCGCGGCAGCTCAAGGTACCGCTGGCCATGGTGCTTGGCCAACACAGCCGGGTGATCATGCCTCATCATGGTTACCTTGCCCGACGCATGCGCGAAGGCGAATACCTGTCCATGCCCGGAGGGCATATGTTTCCACTTGAACGACCGGATGAAACGGCGTTGCTGCTCAAGACGCTGTTTGCTCGCTGGAACGCCCGCAGCGCCTCCAGGGCCAGTGCATGACGCTTGCGGTGGAGGAAGTGCGCCTGAGCCTGGGGCATATCGAGCTGGCGGCTCATCTGTACGGCCCCAAGGACGGTCAGCCGGTTATCGCGCTGCACGGCTGGCTCGACAACGCCAACAGTTTCGCCCGGCTCGCACCACGTCTTGAGGGGCTACAGGTCGTGGCGCTGGACCTGGCGGGGCACGGTCATTCTGATCACCGACCGGCAGGCTCGTCCTATACACTGGCTGATAATGCATTCGACGTGCTGCGCGTCGCCGAGCAACTTGGCTGGCAGCGCTTTGCCCTGTTGGGGCACTCGCTGGGCGCGATCATCTCTGTGTTGCTGGCAAGCTCGCTACCCGAGCGGGTCACGCTCCTGGCGCTGATCGACGGTCTGCTGCCATTGACGGGCAAGGCCGAATCCGCCGCCGAGCGAATGGGGGCCGCCATGCAGGCGCAACTCGAACTGGCGAACAAGAAAAAACCGGTTTATCAGGATCAGGAACGAGCCATTCAGGCACGAATGAAAGGCGTGGTGGCGGTCAGTCGCGAGGCGGCTGAGCTGCTGGCTCAGCGGGGTTTGATGCCGGTGCCGGGCGGTTACACCTGGCGCAGCGACAGCCGCCTGACCTTACCCTCCGCAATACGCTTCACGGATCAACAGGCCATGGCATTCGTTCACGGCATTCGTTGCCCGACGCAATTGGTGGTTGCCTCCGATGGCATGCTGGCGCAAAGGCAGGAGCTGCTGTCAGCGCTACCCTTTGACGTCGAACGGCTGGCCGGCGGGCATCATTTGCACCTGAACGATGAGCAGGGAGCACGTTCTGTTGCACACTGTATCAATCGCTTTTTCGCTGCTTCTTGACTTGAGACCGGCAACTGCCGACGCTGAGCGGGTTGAAACAGGAGTCAACCGTGATGGATCAATCCGCAGCCTCTCGCGACCGCCTTGTCGGCGATCTTTTTTATTCTCGCCCCCTGCTTGCCTGCCGATGAGAGCACTCATGCGTTTATCAAGTGTTCCCGTTGCGGCGTTGTGCATGTCGCTGTGCAGCGCTGTCCTTTTCGCTGCCGATGCGCCGGGCAGTCGTGATCTGGAGATTTTGCCCCGTCTGACCGATACCGAAATCGTAGACTATCGTCCTGCCGCCGAGCTTGAGCGTGTCTATCCGATGGGCTCGATCCGCAAGATCAGCGGTCAGTTGCGTTTCGACGGCCAGATCAGTGCACGCGGCACTCTGACGTCGGTTACCTATCAACTGCCTGCCGAACATGCATCCGACGACGCCTTTACCGCCGCTCGTGAAGCCTTGCAGCAGCAGGGTGCAGAATTGCTGTTCTGGTGTCAGGCGCGTGATTGCGGAGAAAGCAGTCTGTGGGCCAACGAGGTGTTCGGCAATGCCAAGCTGTATGGCGCGGACGACCGGCAGGCCTACCTGCTGTTGCGTCTGGCCGAGCCCCGGAGCGAAACCCTCGTCGCGCTATACAGCATCACACGCGGCAACCGTAGGGCTTACTTGCATGTCGAGCAGTTTGAATCCGCCGCGCCGCTGGGCGAACTGCTGCCAACCTCGGCCACGTTGCTGCGCCAACTGAAAAGCACGGGCAAGCTGGTACTGCCCAAGCTGGGTGGCGAGCCACAGGAAGCCTGGGTCACGCTGATTTCCCGTGGTCTGAATCTGGACAGCACGCTGCGCGCAACCGTCTCCGGCCCGAGTGCAAGTGCATGGCGCGACGCTCTGGTGGCCAAGGGCGTGCGCGCTGCGCGTCTGGAAGCGGGCGCTGCCGATAGCCAGGGGCTGGTGATCGAGGTCATCCGCTAACCCTGATGCGTAAGGTTATGGCGAACAATGGCTGACGTCAGCCTTGTTCAGCCTTATGCTCGTGACCTCCGAGCCTATTCGTGGATGCCGCATGTTCAACAATGATCGTTTACTGGTGCAGATTCTGCTGCTCGCGCTATTCGGTGCCTGCCTCTGGGTGATGGCACCTTTCTGGTCGGCACTGATCTGGGGCGCGGTGCTGGCGTTTGCCAGCTGGCCGCTGATGCGTTTGCTGACCCGCTGGTTCAAGGGCCGTGAGTCGTTGGCCGCGCTGGTGATGTGCCTGTGCTGGATGCTGCTGGTCGCGGCGCCGCTGGTATGGCTGGGCTTCAATCTCGCCGACCATGTGCGTGACGCTACAGGCCTGATCAAGGATATTCAGGTCGACGGCTTGCCCGATCCACCGCAATGGCTGGCGGGTATTCCGCTGGTGGGCGAACGACTGGTAGCGCTGTGGACCACCATCGATCAGCAAGGCGCGGCGTTCATGGCGACGCTCAAACCGCATCTGGGTCAGGTCGGTAACTGGGTGCTGGCACGCAGTGCGCAGATTGGCAGCGGGATTCTGGAACTGACCCTGAGCATCGTCTTCGCCTTCTTCTTTTACAGGGACGGTCCGCGCCTGGCCGCATTCGTGCTCAGCCTGCTGGAGCGTCTGATCGGTGATCGCGCCCAGTATTATCTGGATCTGGTCGCGGGTACGGTACAGCGTGTCGTCAACGGGGTGATCGGCACGGCAGCGGCCCAGGCGGTACTGGCGCTGATCGGCTTCCTGATCGCGGGCATTCCCGGCGCGTTGGTGCTGGGTATTCTGACTTTTCTGTTCAGTCTGATTCCGATGGGCCCGCCCCTGGTCTGGCTGCCTGCCACTGCCTGGCTGGTCTGGCAGGGCGAGTACGGCATGGCGATATTTCTGGGCATCTGGGGGATGTTCATCATCAGTGGCGTGGACAACGTGCTCAAGCCATACCTGATCAGCAGGGGCGGCAATCTGCCGCTGGTGATTGTCTTGTTGGGTGTGTTCGGCGGATTGCTGGCGTTCGGCTTCATCGGCCTGTTCATCGGCCCGACGCTGCTGGCAGTCGCTTACAGCCTGCTGACAGACTGGGTCGGCAGCGAGCGTGCCCGCAGCAGCCGCTGACGGCGAAAGTTTCCGCCGCACCAGGACGGGCGGCGGAGCCTCGCTTTACGCAGCGGTGTTCAGGTACTTACCGACTGGCTTACTGCTCTGGGTGTCATATTTTTCGCTGAGTGCGGCGATCATCTTGTTCAAGGCCTGAGTCGCAATCTGGTTGGTGTTGCCCTGATCAATGGTGTTGTCACTCTGTTTCAACGCGGCCGACAACTCGGAGGCGCTGATACTGTCGTTGCTATCGCTGTCGAGGGTACTGAACAGGCTGGCGCCGTCAGTGCTGCCGGAGGTGCTCATTTGCGCAGGCGGCATACCGGCAGGAGGCTGTTGCGGTTGCATACCGGCGACCAGCTCTTCAAGGCTGACTGTGCCGTCTTCGTCAGTGTCCAGTGCATCGAACACCTGGTTGCTGTTCGCCGTGCTGCCCGCATTGCTCAGGCCGGTGGTCAGCTCGTCGCTGCTGATCGCGCCATCGCCATCGCTGTCCAGCGAGCCGAACAGGTCTTCTGCCTGCTCATCGACCGACTGCATGGGTGGCGGCGGTGGCGGTGTCATGGCGGCCAGCTCATCGGCATCCAGGCTGTCATCGTCATTGCTGTCCAGATCGCTGAACGCCTTGCTCAGGCTGACAGTAATGCCGTCCTTGCTGTTCGACGACAAGGCCGAGCTCAGCTCATCCTTGCCGATGCTGCCGTCGCCATCGGTGTCCAGTTTTGCCAGCAACTCTTCCTGAAACTTCTTGCTGTTGGTGCTGGCGGTGGCACTGGTCGAGCTGGTGTAGCTGGAAAAGCTGCTGCTGATCCCGTTGATCATGAGTCTCACTCCCCTGAGATAAATGTGTCCGGTAGCGGTGTACCGGCTTTTGCAGCCTCGGGGCGTCAGTTGTCCTGGAGATTTAAGCTTTGTACGCGGTGTGATACAGAATGTGTCAGAGGCGCGGCAGATTCAGTATCGCGGTCAGGCCGCCACCCGGTGTTTGCGCAAGCGTCAGCTCGCCGCCGATTCTTCGCGCAGCCTCACGGGCGATGCTCATGCCCATGCCGATACCGCCGGAGTTGCGGTTGCGCGAACCTTCCAGGCGATAGAACGGCTCAAACACCGCTTCGTGAAATTCAGGGGCAATGCCCGGTCCGTGATCAACGACCGATATGCGTACACGTTCAGCGCTGTCCTCGATCACGATATCGACGCTACCGGCATAGCGAAGCGCGTTGTCGACCAGGTTCTGCAGGCACGAGCGTAGTGCCATCGGTTGTGTTCTGAGCGGCTTGCACTGGCCTTGGTACTGCACATCGTCGCCATTGTCCTGCGCATTCTCGGCATGGGATTCGATCAGCGCCTGCAGGTCGAACTGCTGCAACGCTTCGCTGCGCCGATGTTCATTGAGGTAGGCAAGCGTGGCGTCGAGCATGCTGATCATGTCGTTGAGGTCCTGAGTCATCTGGCCATGCAGCCTTGGCTCTTCGATCTGTTCAACACGCAGCTTGAGCCGCGAAAGGGGAGTGCGCAGGTCATGGGATACCGCAGCCAGCATGCGCCCGCGCTGCTGCATCTGTTCGCGGATCTTGCGCTGCATCAGGTTGAAGGTCTGTGCGGCCTGGCGTGCTTCCTGCGGGCCGCTTATTTCAAGGGGCGGGCTGTCCAGGTCTTCACTGAGGCGCTCGGCGGCCTCGCTCAGGCGCTGTACCGGGCGGCTCAGTGCCTTGGCGCCATACCATGCGGCAACGATGAGGGTGACGAACTGAAAGAACAGCAGCACCAGCGGGCCACCCGGTGGCGGTCGATGACGTCGCCCTTGATCATCCTGCGAATGCTGCGCGTCGGGGCGGTCATCAGGTGGAGGGCGCATGCCGTATTGGGTGAACCAGATGAAGGCTAATAAATGCGCCAGCAGAATAGCCAACAGCGCGCCCCCGAAAAGGCGTGCAAACAGCGTGTCGAACCGACGGATCAACCCAGCTCCCTGGCATCGAACAAATAGCCTTCACCGCGCACAGTCTTGATCAACTGCGGGTTCTTCGGATCGTCGCCGAGCTTCTGACGCAAACGCGAGACCAGCAAATCGATGCTGCGGTCGAACGCCTCGATCGATCGGCCTCGGGCGGCGTCCAGCAACTGTTCACGGCTAAGCACCCGGTGCGGCCGTTCGAGAAATACGCGCAGCAGACGGAACTCGGCGTTGGACAACGGCACCACCAGACCGTCGGCAGCTGTCAATTGACGCAGCACGCTGTTCAGCCGCCAGGCGTCAAAGCGAATGGTGGTGCGCTGATCGCTGCGTTCGTCGCGTACCCGGCGCAGAATGGTCTGAATACGCGCGACCAGCTCGCGCGGCTCGAACGGCTTGGCCATGTAATCGTCGGCACCCAGTTCCAGACCAATGATCCGGTCAGTCGGTTCGCAGCGGGCGGTCAGCATGAGGATCGGTATGTCCGAGGTACTGCGCAGCCAGCGGCACAGCGACAGGCCGTCTTCACCGGGGAGCATCAGGTCGAGCACCACCACGTCGAAGGTTTCCTCGGTCAATGCCTGACGCATTTGCGTGCCATCGGTGACGCCACGCGCGTTGATATTGAAGCGCGTCAGGTAATCGCAGAGCAGTTCGCGAATGGCCACATCGTCATCGACAATCAGCGCGCGAACGCTCCAGCGCTGATCGGTCGATGTGGCATCCAGGGGGGTGTCGGGAAGTGCTTGCATAGTGCTTCTGTCGCCTGCGTGTGCCGCCGTTGTCTGGCCGCTGTTGAAGATCAACGCTGCTCCTCATGCTACTTCGCCGGGAGTTGCGGCGGAAGGGTGACGTGATCGAATGTCGGGGGCATTTCAGAAATGTATCCGGCCTGATACAAAAAACTGTCGAACGTGCTTTCCGGCTCGGCCCTGCTACTGGTAGTTCTGACAGTATCCCGTCTCCGGTAACTGCCGTTTAATCAGCTGGAGCACAGGCCCGGATGGCCTGTGGTCTGAAAGAGAAGCGCTCATCGAGAGAGCTTTTCACCCATCAATCCGCCGCAGGGCTCCTGTGAAGGGAGGGGGCGGCAATCGGTAGCAAAGGAGTGCTGATTATGGTCGGTTCGAAAACAACACTGACACCTGAACAAAGCAAGGCGGCGCGCATCGCGTACCGGCTGGCGCGCAGTCAGCGCGGTATGGACCTCAAGGCAGACCTCGCAGTGGCGCAAGTGGCCAACATCGTGGACCCGACGGACGGGACGTTGAACAAGGACGTTTTGCTCGGTACGTCGCTGGACGTTACTCTCGCACAGTGGGCACAGTTGGTCACTGACGATGGCGAATCCGATACCTTTTTCATCGATTGGGCAGTGGGTGAAGTACCGGCTGACGACGGATTCGTGGAAGTGTTCACAGATAAGGTCACTGCGCCAGTGGCCGTTGGCACCTTTCCGAAGTCGATCAACATTCCGCTGGCCACTCTTTCGCCTGGATTCCCCAAACCGGCAGACGGTGTTTACAGTCTTCGCTATCGGATCAGGCAGCCGAACGACCAGGAGACTATCAGCCCGCTGCTCAAGCTGATCGTCGATACCACGCCGCCCGGCGGGCATGTTGAGCCCGGGCAGATGAGTCTGAACACAGATCAGTTGACCCAGGCGTTTCTGGATGACAATCCGGGCGGTATTGTCGGCACGTTGCCTGACTACGACGACTGGAAACCCGGCGACAAGGTAGCGTTCTATTGGGTTGGCACTCCGTTTCCCGACGAGCCCGCAGATCTGCCGGCTCCTGTCGATGTCGTTGACGTGGCCAGCGCGACGGGTAATAAGGTGACATTCCCGGTTGATATAATTGGCGACTCCAAGGATGAGGCCTACTACGTCGCTTACTTTCTGGTGGACAAAGCGACCAACCGCAGTCCGCTTTCCAACTACAAGCGCATAGAAGTAGCGTTGGGTCTGCTGCCCGACAATCTGAAGGACCCGCTGGTGCCACTGGCGTTGCCTCCGGATAATCTGATCAACCTGCCTGACGCACGAATGGGCGTCGAGGTGCTGATCGAGTCGTTCGATAACTGGAAGCCTACCGATCGTATCGAGGTTACCTGGGGCACAGCAGTACTGCGGCCTGAGGAAATGGGCGACGTCCCGCAGTTTCCGTTTTCGGTCAGGGTTCCTGATCCGGTGTTTCGTGATCAGTACGTTCAAGCGACTGGCGGTGATCAGCCGACTACAGTGAGTTATCGAGTTCTGCGTGGCGTTGTTCCGTCCGAAGTGAAAAGCATCAGTGTCAATGTCAATTTCTCCACTATCGGGCCTGATCCCGTTCCCGTTCCTGATCCTGACTGGCCTGATCCAATCAACGATCAGTTGTTACCGGCCGAGGTCTACGGCGAAGTTTCCAACGAGCTCAATGTCCTGAAGCCGTCGGACGATAAGAAGGATGCCAGTGTCAGATTCAAACTTTATGACCCACTTCTACCGGACGAAGTTGTAGATTTCTACTGGGGCGCAAGCCATGTGCCTGAGGTGCAATACACCGTGGCAGTCACTGATGCGGCCGGAGACGAGCGCGAGGTCAAAATACCCTGGAGTTATATCGAATCTGAAGGTAATCGCCCTGATTTGCCGGTTCATTACAGCATTCGTGCCGCCGACTCAGAGAATACGCAACAATCGCCGGATACGCGGGTCGGCGTGAATGCTGTGGTCATCATTCCCGATGCCCCGGTTTTTGAAGGCACCAGTACAAGCGGCTGGCTGAATTGCAACTCGCTCTATAAGAATCCTGCCAATCCATCCTCAGGAGAGCCGGGTGTACGGGTGGTCGTTCCTGATCTTTCGAACTATCTGGCGGCAGGCGATACCGTCACTCTGTACTGGAACGCTTTCCCGTCGGCTCCAGACGATACGCCTATTTCAGGTACCGAAAAGACCGAAGATATTGTGTTGGGGGTCGATTATCCAGTCACGGGCTTTACCTGGCTGGTCACGCCATACGCGACACACATTCTGCCCACTTATGACCCTAGTGGTCATGGCACAAACGGGCGCGGGAAGATCAAGTATTCGTTCATTCTGAAGGGCTCCACCGTTACCTCACTGGAAACCACTGCCAAGGTGGGTATGTACGATGCAAATGGATCGTGTCCTATCGTGTAGGGGTCTTTAAAGACGGATCACAGGCAGAAGCCTGCGATCCTCTGTGCGCCGTGTTTTCAGTTATTACGCCGGTCCAGGTTGCTCCCAAACAGTTTAATGAAGCTGTGCGTATGGGGGCATTTTGCCTACGCTTACCGGCACCTCCCCGTAAATTAACGATTGGCAGAGCCTCAATACCAGAGCCTCCCTACATTTACATAGGAAACGTCCTACAGAGCATTCAGTTTGATCCCCGTAGTCTTCCGGCCTCTTTCTCGTGGCCGAGTTCGGGCAAGGACCACGGGGTTCAACGCCGCTTCATTCAGGTAATACATCATAATGAATGCTCTATTCGCGCTGCTTCCGCTCTCACGAACACTAAAGATCATGGCGTTTCTCTCCCCCTTCCTGTCCAGCAGTCCTGTCTTTGCGCAAACCTCTGTCAATGGCCCCGCGACCATTGATGCCACGACCCCGCTGGACAGCTATCGGGTGGGCAGCAATGGGGTGCTGACCGCCAATGGCGCGACCACCCTGCAAATATCTACAGTCACCGGCGCGCAGTTGATACTCAATGGCAGTCAGGTCAGCGCGGCTACCGGCACAGCAGTCTCGTTGACCGGGGCAAATGCCTTGATTACCGGAAGCCAGCTGACGGGTGGCGCGGATGGTATGGGGATGGGCAATAACACTGCGCAACTGGTTGGCTCCACGGCAACGGTCATCGGCAGTACCATCACGGCAACCAATCGTGGCGTGAATGCTGGCTCGCTCGCCAATCTGACACTGGAGCGCAGCGCAGTAACGGCCACGGGTACCAACGGCAGAGGCGTGGAGATGTTTGACTCCACGGTGAAGGCGTCCGACAGTACCATCACCGGGCAGCAATATGGCATCCGGATGCGCGCCGACCCCGGCGTGCCTTCGAGCAATCTATTGACCCTGGAAGGGACCCGGGTCGAAGGTGTCACGGATTCGGCACTGATTGTCGGAACGCCCACCGGGGCGCCTGCCACTGCCACTATTTTCGTCAAAAATGGCTCCACGCTGACCGGCGGCAACGGCAAGATACTGGAGCTGATCAACGGTTCTACAGCCAACATGACCGTCGACAACAGTCAATTGCTGGGCGATATATCCGCTGACGCAGGCAGTACTGCCGGTCTGGTATTACAAAACAATGCAACCCTGACCGGACGTCTGCAGAACGTCGCCAGTTTTTCGCTCGCCAGCGGGGGGGGCAGTGGACGATGGTCGAAAAAAGCCAGGTGGGTAACGTGTCCATGAATGGCGGGTCGGTCAGGTTTGGTGACGCGGCCTCGTTTTACACCTTGTCACTTGCAAGCCTGTCAGGGAGCGGCACGTTCATGATGGACGTGGATTTCGGCGGCGCGGCCACAGACTTTCTGGATATCACCGGCAATGCAACCGGCAGCCATTCCTTGCTTATCGGCAGCACCGGTACCGATCCTCTCAGTGACACCTCTCTGCACGTAGTACATGCCGCAGCCGGCGATGCCAGTTTTTCCCTGGCAGGCGGTGCCGTGGATCTGGGCGCCTGGTCCTATGACCTGATCAAGCATGGCGCAAACGACTGGTATCTGGACACCGCAACCCGGACCATCAGCCCGGCCGCACAGACCGTCATGGCGTTGTTCAATACGGCGCCGACGGTCTGGTATGGGGAGTTGAGCACGTTGCGTTCGCGCATGGGTGAGTTGCGCATGGACCAGGCCCGTTCCGGCGGCTGGATGCGTACCTACGGCAACAAATTCAATGTCGCCGACGCCTCGGGCTTCGGATATCAGCAGGTTCAGAGCGGTGTTGCTCTTGGCGCAGATGGCAAGCTGCCTATGGGGTCGGGGCAATGGCTGGCGGGTTTCATGATCGGGCAGAGCACGTCCGACCTTAGTCTGGATCACGGTGCCAGTGGCAAGGTCGACAGCTACTCGCTGGGCGCTTACAGCACATGGCTGGACAGCGAGAGTGGCTACTACATCGATGGCGTGATCAAACTCAATCAGTTCAAAAACAAAGGCAGAGTCAATCTCAGCGATGGTTCCCGCACGCGCGGCAACTACGACAATCTGGGGGTTGGCGCGTCGCTGGAGCTGGGTCGGCACATCAAACTGAACAACGGTTATTTTCTTGAACCCTATACCCAACTGGCGGGCCTGGTCGTTCAGGGTAAGGACTATGCACTGGATAACGGTATGCATGCTGAAAGTGACCGCAGCCGGTCGCTGCTCGGCAAGATCGGTACGACGGCGGGGAGCAGTTTCGATCTGGGCCAGGGACGTACGCTGCAACCTTACGTGCGGGTTGCCGTGGCTCACGAATTCGTCAACAGGAACGAAGTCAGGGTCAACGACAACATGTTCAATAACGACCTCTCTGGTTCCCGTGGCGAATTGGGTGCGGGCGTTTCGGTGTCGCTGTCTGACAACCTGCAGCTGCATGTTGATTTCGATTACAGCAACAGCGATGCCATCGAACAGCCGTGGGGTGCCAGTGCAGGCTTGCGTTACAGCTGGTAGCGACAGTGAAGCGACTGGCGCTGATGCGCCAACGGTCCTATCACTTGTGCCAGTATCCGCAAAAAAAAACAGGGTGTTAACTGACGGGCATGGCGGTCGGCAAACGGGTCGGCCACCGCTTTCTCGTGCTGGAGGCCCGGCTCATGTCTGTCATTTCAAAGTGGATCGAACGGATCAGAATCCTTTTCTGGCCGGCTTCATGGCGCAAGAGCGTGCTGCTTGCGCCGCCCTTGATCGCCGAACTCCTCCCTGACGTACCCGGCGGCGAACCCAATCTGCTTCCCAGCAGTGCCTGGCTCGTGCCGTTGCGGGTCGATTTTCCCATGTGGCAAAACTCCGAGCCCAGCCTGGACTACCCTGAGTATCTGCGCGTGTACTGGAATGACGAGCTGCTGGACGAGAAGGTCTGGACCGGACCTGTACAGCCTGTCGATCTGTTCATCATGATCGCGCAGCAACGCCTTGGCGAAGGCCGGCATCGACTCCGTTATAGCGTCGAGACCGCGAACCAGATGCTGACTGAATCCGAAACACTGGCCTTTGTCATTGATAAAACGGCACCGATATTCGAAGACGAAGGTGCGCTGATTTTTCCGCAGGAAATCGTCAGCGACGGTCTCACCGCGGCCTGGCTGAACACTCATGACGACACCGTGCTGGCCGAAGTGCCCGCGTATTTTTCGCCGAGCCCCGGGGATCTCGTTATCTGGTACTGGAGCAGTACGCCGACGGGATCGGAGCACACCGGAACCCTGCCGCTTGAAGAGTCCGATATCGGTAGCACGATCAATATTGCCTTCGACAGGCAACTGATTCTCGAGAGCGGCGACGGCATGCGTTATGTGTCCTACAGGCTGAAGGATCGCTCGGGGAATGCCGGGCCCCGTGCGCTGGCTGTTTCGCTGCTGGTGTGCGCTCAGCCAGTACCCCGTGTGCTGCCACCCCCTCGGGTTCAGAAGGCCACAGGCCGGCCAAGCGCCAGTACGCTCGATCCGGTAGATGCTTATCGGGGCGCAGTGGTATCGATACCTGAGAATGCCGTGATTGCTCCCGGTGACACCGTCCGCGTTCAGTGGGCCGAGCCCGGTAGTGTGGGTTCCTTTCTTACGGAGGTAGCAGACTCGAGGCTGTTCAACGTGCCTTCCACTCAGATTGCCCAGCATTTCGGCAAGGCGATCCCGGTGTACTACGAGGTGTTCGAAAATAGCGCCGACCCACCTTATCTTTCGGACCGGCATACTCTGACTATTCTGGGGATGACAGGCTTTCCAGTCGTGCAGTGTGACAAGGTCTCCGGAGCGATTCTGAGCCTGCAGGACATTGCCGAGGGAGGCTACGCACAGTTCACGCTCGACAGTTGGTCATTCATGGGCACTGACCAGTTCATCACCATTGATGTGCGTGGTGTCAGCGGTGCTGATAAAGAGTTGTTGATCGTTAACGTTCTGGATGAATACCCGGTGCCGCGGGTGGCCGATAGAATCGACGCCGGTGTTATCAGCAAAACGGATTTGAAGGCATTTAATCTCGGCACTCAGCTGGATGTCCGGGTGCGTGTGAGTTTCGACCAGACGCTCTCCTGGCAGTCTTTCCCTTCGCTCAGACCAACGTTGTACCCCTGAGGAGGTCATGGACCGCCAGGTTGGCAGTCCACGGCGCATTGCTACTTGTAGGTCATCGTGAAGCTAAGGGCCCCTTTGGCCTTGCCCGGCCGGATCGCGCTGCTGGCCTGTGTCTGGTAGAAGCGGGCGTAAAAGTTCAGCACAACGTTACCGGGTGTGATCACCATCATTGGCACTTCGGTCTGCAGCTCCATGGGCGTGACTCCATCACCTTTGAGAATCTGAATCCCCATGCCCTTGGCGTCCGAGTCGCTGGTCAGGGTGAAAACCCCGCTGCCGACAGGGCCCTCGGGAACCGAGCCTTCGACACCATCGAGCTGGATATGCGCCGTTGCCACGAAGCCTGCGTCCATGTAGGTCTCGCAGTTACTCAACGCAATACTGAAGGGCACCGCCGGTGTGGTGAAGCCGGGACCGGTGAAGTCCGCGCTGTCCCACTCACCCAACTGCACCGGGTCGGCACTGACCGGATCTGCACCAACGCTGCACTGTGCCTGAAGTATCGTGCCGGTTAGCCCGTACTTCATGATCCTGCCAAGCGTTGTCACGCTTCCGGAGAACAGTTCGCTGCCATTGAGCACATTGGGTCCGGAGGGGATCGGTCCGGTCTTGACCAGCGTTACATAGTTGTGCAAATGAACCAAAGGCAGGCTCGTGAGCATTTTCTGGTGGTCGTTGAGGCCGATGAACGGAACGGAGGCGCTTCCTCGTACTGGCGTGAAGCAATTGCTGCAGTTCCTGTCATACGGATACCCCAGTCTTATCCGCACTCCGACGCCCGGAATATTGGTTTGCAGTATCTTGCCTGTGAGGTCTTCCCCGTTTATCGGCTCCAGCGTGCCAGGAAATATCGGAACCGTAGCCGTTGCATTGAATTCCAGAAGAGCCGTGCCGTCATTTCTGCAGGCCGCCTCCAGACCTGCCTTGTCTGGCGTGGCGTGAAGCATATCGATGCTGCCGATAAAGGTGCCCACTGCGGCGTCTTTCGGGACGTAGAGCGTGCCGATGTCGCGCCGGTAATCTTTTATTCCCGGTGGGGAAATCCAATAGCAATCGTTGCTCGGTATGTCATCCGGTACGTCGGAATAAGCCGCAGCACTATAGCTGGTCCCCAACAGGATCAGACTGGGGAGCAGGGCGTTCAATGCAAAGTTCATGGGGGGATTCCTGAAATAACAATGTCGCGGATGGCTCAGACCTGATGTCACTGGGCACACGTCATGTCTTGCATTCGGTAGCCCTTGGCCAGAGGCATGCTGGCGGGGTCTATGTGCAGATGACACTGAGGGTCGCTTTTCTCACCCCAACGGACATCGAGGGTTTGTGCCTGCATGCCGGTGGACAGCAAAATCTGCCCGCCCTGACCTGCGATGCCCAGAATGTTGCCCTGCGCATCGCTCACCTGGGCACCGAATGGCAACGGTTTGCCACCGTCAGTAGTTGCATTGATGATCAGGCGTGTCACCGTGCGCGCAGCGAAAGTGGTCTTGATCACGGCACCCCTGGCAGGTACTACTTGAGTACTGGCGTTATCGATTTCCACCTCGGGCCCCAGTCGGTCGGTTTGCAAGGTGATCGGGTTATGGCGGTAGGGACGTAGATAGGGCATCAATGCGTAGCCGCGACTATTGGTCCTGACACCGGTAGCGTTCTGTATGCCAACGCCGGGTGTATCGGGTACTTCGATCAGGGCGATGGTGTCGCCCAGATTCGGGCCGAACTCGATGCCGTCCGCATGCAGCAACAGGGCACCACTGGCGTTGACTGATGCACTTCGATAATCATTGCCTTGGGTCACACCGGCGCCGAGGCTGGCGAAGGGCGCCTGATAGCCGGCCGCGAGGCCTGCACTTTGCTGCTTGCCGTCATCGTTGCTCAGACTGGCGTGATAGTTGACGCGGTTTTCATAGAGGCTGCCGCTCAGGCTGCCCCGTTGACTGTGGCGATTGGAGCTGCTTTGCAGGTCGAATGTGGCATTGCTCGAATGGCCGGTGTCGAGGGGCATCGAGATGCTCAGGCCGAACTGCCGGTCGTTGCCGCGGCTACTACTGGCTGCGCTCAGTGACTGTGAGGCGTAGAAGTTATAGGTGATCCCGGCACGATGGGTGTTGAAATTGAATTGAAATTGTCGCTGTTCGATATCGCTGCCCCAGTAATCCTGTTGCGACAGCGTCAGACCAACGCTGCTGCGTAAGCCGATTCTCTGATGAACCAAAGCTTCCAGGCGGCTTCGGCGGCTGCCTGTGAACGTAGCGTCGTTGCTGCGCTGACTGACGGCTTCGTCGAAATCCCGATAGCCTTCGGTGGAGTAGCGATAACCTGCGAAGCGCAGATTGGTCTGGGTAGTGAACGCCTTGCCATACTTGATGGCGTAACTCATGCCTTGCGCGCTGGACTGACCGGGTTGGTCGATGCTGGCGCTTGACCGGGTCACATCGAATGCCATCGCCCCCAGCGTGCCCATGTCCCGTGACACGCCCAGTGCAGCGGCGTGGTAGAAGTCGCTGGTTATAAGTCCGCCATAAAGTGTCGAGTTCCAGCCTGTTCCAACGGCCAGCGTGCCTTGCCACAGCCAGGGATGCTCGGTGGCGTAGGCACCGTTGAAGCGGCCCAGGGCTGCGCTGTATTTCCAGGCGCCTTCGCGCAACAGGTTACTCATGGTCGAGTAAGTTTGGGTAAAGCGCCGTACCTGACCATCGGCCTCGGTCAGCACGATCTCCAGTTCGCCGCTGCCCGCCGTATTCAGGTCATCTATTTCATAGGGGCCGGCACTGACATATGTGGAGTAGATCGGGTATCCGTTGCGCAGCACTTCCAGTTTGGCCCTGCTTTGCGCAACGCCACGAATCACCGGTGCGTAACCCTGCAGGAAAACGGGGAGCATCTCCTGATCGGTTTTGATCAACCCGCCCTTGATCGGCACGCTCCGGAAGACATCGCCGCCGGTGTAGGTTTCACCCAGGGTCAGGTTAGCGTGCGTGCCGGGCAGGTCGCGCTGTGCATAGGCATAGGCTCTGGTCCACTCGCGATTTCCCTGTGCATCCTGACGCACGCTTTGATTGCTGCGCAATCGCCATGATCCCAGGTTGATACCGGTGTTGAGGTACAGGTCTGCGCTGCTGCTGGTGCCTGTCTCCCTGTGGGTCGTCTGTTGCGCCGAGGTCTGGTAATTGATGAAGGCGGCGTTGATGCCGTAATCCCAAAGCGCCGGGTCCACTCGCCCGTTGGCATCGCGGCGCATGGCGATCTGCGGTATCGAGATCGACAGTTGCAGTCTGCCCCCGTCCAGTACGACCCTGGCGTCCGGAATCAGTTGCCCCAGCGCGACACAGGCGACTTGCAATAAGGCCGGGTCGGCCAGACTGCCGAGACGTACGCCGATCTGCTCCAGCAACTCCGGCGACAGGCAGGGTAGCAGGCCGTTGCCTTGTGGGTCGGCATCGAAACGGATCTG
Source organism: Pseudomonas amygdali (assembly GCF_002699855.1). Lineage (GTDB taxonomy): Bacteria > Pseudomonadota > Gammaproteobacteria > Pseudomonadales > Pseudomonadaceae > Aquipseudomonas > Aquipseudomonas amygdali. The sequence continues at coordinate 24,176 of NZ_LKBW01000301.1, forward strand.
ACGTTGGCCGAAATAGCGCATATTGACGTGGATTTCTACCCAATGCTCGCCTGGCCCGAGGCTCTCGACAGCTGACAACTGGTTCAGCACGCTGGCCGCGGCCGCACTGTCATAGTTCTGGCCCTGACGCAGGAAGCCAGGCTGAAAATTGACGGCGGTTGCCGCTCTGGTCGGCTCCAGCACAACGGTAACGCTGCCGCACACAATCAGCACCTGCATAAAGCGCAGGCGCACTGGTATGAACCCGGAATCGGGTAATAGGGTCATGTTCAATGTCCTGGGATGAAGCGGGCTTGCGCTGTTTCAGTCAGTCAGCGTGGCCGTAGCTGTCAGCGGCTGGCTGTAGCCGCCGTAATCGTTGATCGCGGCAAACACCACCTGAAGGCCCGGTACCGCTTTCGTTTCGTTGAGCTTGTAATGGCGAGAGCTGAACGGGCCAAGCATGGCGACTTCACTGACCTTTTCAGTCCTGCCACCGCCGGAGACGTCGAGGCGAATGAACGACACATGAAAGGGCGTCGGATTCATGGCGGTCAGCTCTGCCTTGCCGGCAATCTGCCGGACCGACCATTGCAGGTCCTTGAGGCGGGCAGTGGGGTTGTCAGTCAGCAGAGCCGGGCGATAAAACAGTTTGATACGGGTACGCAGGGCAATATTCAGTACATTGCCTTGCGAAGAGTTGGCCTGAGGTATTTCCTGCACGTTGAAGTAGAACAATGATTCACGATCGGAGGGCAGGTCTTGGGGCAGGCCATTGATCTGTACGTGTTGTTCCTTGCCCGGATTAAGGCGAAAAAGTGGCGGCGAAGGTGCGAATGGAACGACGGTGACAGTGTCGTCTGCCTCCGTATTTACCCAGGTCTGTACCGCGAACGGCCGATCACTTGGGTTGGATATGACCACCGACGTACTGCGCTTGTCGCCATCGAATACTATGCGCGTTGCGTTGACGGTCAGTGCTGCCTGGCTGGCAGGTATATAGGCTGCGCACATAAATAATATCGTGCACCCCGCGAGGGCAGGTCTTTTAAAAGACTGTTGGCACATCATGAAAAGTTACCTTGTACGTTCAGATCCGAAACGGACCTGAACGTATTGAAGATGCTTCACGTGAAAAGACTATCGATCCTTACACAGTGAGCGAGTGGGTCGATGTATCAGTTAATCGCGACAACAAACTGGACATCCGCCGAGGCAGCACCGGCTTCAACTGTAGCTGCTGTCGAACGGTAGTAGGCGTTGAACACCATGTCGGTGACACCACCTTCGACCAGTGTGTAAGGCGCCGACGTGTCGCCTGGTTTGATCGAGACCCCGGTCTGGTCCTTGATGACAATCGCAACGCCCTTTGCCCCGTCGGCAGTAGGGGTGACGCCGAAGTAGTCGCCGCTGCTGTCCGCGTCACCGGTGAAGGTGACTTTGGCCGCATTCAAGTTACCACTCGCCAGGCCGCAGTTGCCGTTGTCATTGACGCGCAGGGCAAAGCTCTTGCCAGACAGTTCGTCACCGATGCGGGTGAAGCGACTGGCCTCGATAGAGCCCATGTTAACCAGGTTGCCGGTAGAGCCATCGCCCGGATTGACCACTTCGATAGGGCAGGTGGTGGAGGTTATCTTGCCTTCGAAACGGATGGTGCCGGAGTTGGCGGATGCGACAGTGCCGGTCAGTGTGGTCGCCAGAGCAAGGCCCAGTACAGATAGCATTTTATTCACGATAAAAACCTTATAAGTATTAACGTTACAAGAGTGGAAATGTAACTATTTATGGTGTCTTGAGAGACGGTTTGTGTTGTGCGTCATGACGGCGCGGGAGTTTACAGCAGGTGTGTTAGTTGCGAAGTCTCTGGCGGGCTTTGGTTAGTGGCGGGAGGTGTAGGATATTTCCTAAATTAGTGTCATACATTTAAAATCTTGAGTTTTTACGTTGTTCCGGGTTTTTCATGGGGCTGTGCTTGTCTATTCGGGCAGAGAATCCGAAGGGGCAAATGTAACGGTATGGAAATAGAGGCGTTGACTGAAATGCCGCCGACAGCGATGGGCTTTTTATCGGCGGCGGGAAGTTCGGTTCTCTCACCTGAACCGCCCCGGGTTTCTCGGAGACCCTTTTGTTTGAGTCATGCCACCTGGGCAGACTCGG
>NZ_LKBW01000302.1 GCF_002699855.1 Pseudomonas amygdali
TTTTGAAAGCGGCTATGGCTCAGCAGTCTAAAAATAGCGGCCTACTTCAGACCATTCCTAGGAGTAGATCATGGCTAAGAGTGTATTGGTGGTCGACGATTCAAGCAGTGTCCGGCAGGTTGTCGGCATCGCGCTGAAAAGTGCCGGATACGACGTTATCGAGGCCTGCGATGGCAAAGATGCACTGGGCAAGCTGACCGGACAGAAAGTGCACCTGATCATCAGCGACGTGAACATGCCGAACATGGATGGCATCACGTTCGTCAAGGAAGTGAAGAAGCTGGCCAGTTACAAGTTCACGCCGATCATCATGCTGACCACCGAGTCCCAGGAATCGAAAAAGGCAGAAGGTCAGGCGGCAGGTGCCAAGGCGTGGGTCGTCAAACCGTTCCAGCCAGCGCAAATGCTCGCAGCGGTTTCCAAGCTGATCCTGCCCTGAGATCAAGGGCCATGGAGGCCAGCATGCCAACCCCAGACGACAATCAGGCTGACGCCACCCGCGTGCAGATCGACGGCGAGCTGACGATCTACACTGTGACCGAACTCGCCGCCCGTTTGCTGCCACAGATCACTGGTGCGGCGCGAGTGGAAGTCGACTTGTCGCAAGTTACCGAGATGGACGGTGCCGGCCTGCAATTGCTGGCAGTCATCCAGCGCGAAGCCGGCAAGACCGGGACCTCGCTGCGCATGACCGGGCAAAGCAAGGCAGTCACCGAAACCTTCGAGTTATGTAATCCCGGTGTCGTGCTGTAGCGCGTCCATTTGCATTATTGCCGAGTGATCGATCAAGGAAGTCATCGTGAGTATTAATCTCGATCAGGCACAGCAGACGTTCATCGTTGAAGCGCGTGAGCTTTTGCAGGCCATGGAGGAATCCCTCCTGCAACTCGAAAGCGAACCGGGCGATCAGGACGCAATTGGCGCAGTGTTCCGCGCAGCGCACACCATCAAGGGTTCTGCCGGGCTATTCGGGCTGACGCCTATCGTCAGCTTTACCCACATCGTTGAAGACGTGCTCGACCGCCTGCGTGAAGGCAGCGTTTCGGTGGACGCCGGGCTGATCGCGGTGCTGCTCAAGTCCGGCGATCACATGCTTGAGTTGATCGACGTAGTGGCCAGTCGTGGCCAGACATTGCAGCCACCAGCACTGGAACGCGAAGCGGCGCTGCGTCAGGCATTACAGGTCTATCAGGCGCCGGGCAATGCCCAGCCTGCTGACGAGGCACAAGCGCCGAGTGTGATCGATGAACAGCCTGCCGAAGTGCTATGGCATATCTCGCTGCGTTTTGGCGTAGATGTGTTTCGCAACGGCATGGACCCGCTGTCGTTCCTGCGTTACCTCAATACGCTGGGGCAAATGGTTCAGGTCACCACCGTCACCGACAGCATCCCGGCGTTGGAAGCCTGGGACCCGGAATCCTGCCACCTGGGCTTCGAGATCGATTTTCGCTCGTCTGCCGGGCATGCCGCGATCAACGAAGTGTTCGACTTCGTGCGGGAAGACTGCGCCGTAGAAGTCACCTTGATGAGCGAGATAGCAAACCACGTCGAGCCCCCTGGCACAGACCTGGTCTCGCAGACCGGACAAAGTCCTGCGGTTGCCAGCGGCGAACTGCTGGGTGACCAGCGTGCCGTGCCGCGTGCGCCTGCTGCGGCAACAGCTGTAGAGCGCCCTTCTTCGGCCTGCGAGCAGAAAAACAAGGACGGTCGTTATGTGCGCGTCAATGCCGACAAGCTTGATGAGCTGATCAATCTGGTCGGCGAACTGGTCATCGCTAGCGCCGGGGCCAGCCTGCTGGCCCGTTCGTGCGACAACGACCCGCTTCAGGAAGCCAGCTCGACCGTGTCGGGGCTGGTCGAGCAAATTCTGGATGGCGCGCTGCACCTGCGCATGATCCCCATCGGCGACACCTTCAATCGTTTTCGCCGCGTAGTACGTGATGTCAGTCAGGAACTGGGCAAGGACATCGACCTGATTATCAACGGTGCGGAAACCGAACTGGACAAAACCGTTGTCGAGAAGATCGGCGACCCGCTCATGCACCTGCTGCGCAATTCCATGGACCACGGCATCGAAAGCGCCGAAGCGCGTCGCGCGGCAGGCAAACCGGCAAAAGGTCATTTGAGCCTTAATGCGTACCACGACTCCGGCAGCATCGTCATTGAAATTGCCGACGACGGTGCGGGCCTGAACCGCGAGCGGATCCTCGACAAGGCCCAGCAGCGCGGGCTGGTGGCAGCTGGCGCAAGCCTCACCGATCAGGAGATCTACAACCTGATCTTCGAGCCCGGCTTTTCTACCGCCGAGGCCGTCACCAACCTGTCAGGGCGTGGTGTCGGCATGGATGTGGTGAAACGCAATATCACCTTGCTGCGCGGCACTGTGGACCTGGACAGCCAGCCCGGTCAGGGCACCATCGTGCGTATCCGCCTGCCGCTGACGCTGGCGATCATCAACGGTTTTCTGGTCGGTATCGATCAGTCGACTTACGTCATCCCGCTGGACATGGTTCAGGAATGCATCGAGCTGGACGAACAGAATCGTCACCTGACCCGCGACAGCGGTTACCTCGACCTGCGTGGCGAAGTGTTGCCGCTGGTCTACCTGCGTGATCACTTCAATCATGAAGGCCCGGCTGCACGGCGCCAGAACGTGGTGGTGGTGCGCTACGCCGAACACAAGGCCGGGTTGGTGGTAGATGACCTGCTCGGCGAGTTCCAGACCGTTATCAAACCGCTGGGCAAGCTGTTCGGCGCACTGCGCGGCATCAGCGGCTCGACGATTCTGGGCAGCGGTGCGGTGGCGTTGATTCTCGACATACCGGCCTTGCTCAACCAGATCGTCCAAATGGAAGCCCGCTCGACCCAAGCACCTCAAGCCCTATTGCCCACCTCTCGCTGACGGATTCGCAATTCCCAAGGAGTTACTTCAATGAAATGGTTTTACGATCTGAAGATTTCCACCAAGCTGATTACCTCGTTCCTGGTGGTTCTGGCGTTGACCGCGGCCATGGGAGTCTTTGCCATTATCCAGCTGGGCCAGGTCAACCAGGCCGCCCAGGACATCAAGCAAAACTGGATGCCGTCCATTCGCGCGGCGTCGGGCATGCGCTTTTACGCAGCCAACTTCCGGCTGAAGGAAAACCGCCACATTGCCGCCGACTCTGCCCAGGAAAAGGCGCAGATGGAGCTTGAAGCAGCAGAAGCGCGCAAACAGTTTGAAACGCGGCTGGCCACTTACGACAAGCTGATCGTCAGCGATCAGGACCGGCAGATGTTCAGTGCCGTGAGTACCTCTTGGTCCGCCTATCTGAAAGTCAGCGACAATCTGTTCGCTCTCTCCCGGCAGGGCCAGGAGGCCGAAGCGCGTGCCTTGCTGCGCGGCGAGTCCAAACTGCACTTCGACGAAGTCACCAACCAGTTGCAAAAGATGGTCGAGCTCAATGACGCCGGGGCGACTGCCGCTGGCGACAAAGGCACGAGCCTGTACGAAAGCGCGCGTATCTCGATCATTGCCGTGCTGGTTGCAGCCTTGCTGGTCGGCCTGGGTCTGGCGCTGTTCATTGCACGGATCATTTCCCGCCCACTGAAAGAGGCAGCGACTGCCGCCGAGCAACTGGCCGAGGGCAACCTGAACGCCCACATCGGGCACGGTTCCAAGGACGAAACCGGTATGGTGCTGAACGCCATGCGCAACATGGTCGGCAAGCTGTCACACATTATCGGCGAAGTGCGTAACGCCGCCGACAACCTGGCCAGCGCTTCGGAAGAAGTCAGCGCCACTGCGCAATCAATGAGCCAGGCCACCAGCGAACAGGCGGCCAGCGTCGAAGAGACCAGCGCGTCGGTCGAGCAGATGAGCGCCAGCATCAACCAGAACACCGAGAACGCCAAAGTCACCGATGGCATGGCCAGCAAGGCTGCCAAGGAAGCGACTGACGGCGGCGAATCGGTGCAGCAGACCGTCGTGGCGATGAAGAAAATCGCCCAACGCATCAGCATCATCGACGACATCGCTTACCAGACCAATCTGCTTGCCCTCAACGCGGCCATCGAAGCAGCCCGTGCGGGCGAACATGGCAAGGGCTTCGCGGTAGTGGCCGCCGAGGTGCGCAAGCTGGCTGAACGTAGCCAGGTCGCGGCTCAGGAGATTGGCGAGCTGTCGTCAAGCAGTGTGGAAATGGCCGAGAAGGCTGGCAAGCTGCTGGACGAAATGGTGCCGTCGATCAACAAGACGTCGGACCTTGTGCAGGAAATCAGCGCGGCTTCAGAGGAGCAGGCTGCCGGAGTGGCGCAAATCAACACCGCCATGACCCAGCTCAATCAGGTCACTCAGCAAAACGCATCAAGCAGCGAAGAACTGGCCGCCACCGCTGAAGAGATGAGCAGTCAGGCCGAACAACTGCAACAGGCCATGAGCTTCTTCACCCTCGACGCATCGCCAAGGGCAGTCGCACAAGGCAGCCCTGTCGACACCCGCAGCAGCCCGAACCGCCAGCCTCCGCGCCCACCGCAACAGGCTCCGCGCAAGGCGTTTGCGCAAAGCATGGCGGGCGCCCCGGACGAATCGGAATTCACTCGTTTCTGATGACTGGCTGCTGATTGCCGGCCTCGATAGCGATTTACAGGGAGAACGACATGGGCTCATTGGTCACGACTCGACAGACCGCCACGGCGGTCGAGGAAGAGGCGCAGTACCTGACATTCATGCTCGGTGGCGAGATGTTCGCCATCGGCATTCTGGGCATCAAGGAAATCATCGAATACGGCAGCCTGACGGTGGTGCCGATGATGCCCGCCTTCGTGCGCGGGGTGATCAACCTACGCGGTGCAGTAGTGCCCGTGGTTGATCTGTCGGCGCGCTTCGGGCGACAGAACTCGGACATCACCCGGCGCTCGTGCGTCATCATCATCGAGGCCAGCAGCGAGGACGGCCAGCCGCAGGACATCGGCCTGCTGGTCGATAACGTCTCGGCGGTGCTGGAAATACCGGCCTCGCAGATCGAACCGCCACCGAACTTCGGTGCGCGCATTCGTGCCGACTTCATCAGCGGCATGGCCAAGGTCGACGGCAAGTTCGTCATTGTCCTTGAGGTCGATCGCGTGTTGTCTATCGATGAGATGTCCAGCCTCGCCGAGGCAAGCCAGTCGCTGCCTTCCGACACCGACGCGACGTGAGGCCTGCACATGCCTGACACAGCGTCGCTCACTGATCGCGAATTCGGCCAGTTCCAGGCCTGGCTGTATAGCGCGGCGGGCATCAAACTGACGCTGGCCAAGAAAGCGCTGGTCGCTGGCCGCCTGTTCAAACGGCTCAAGCATTATCAGCTGGACAACTACAGAGAGTATTTCAAGCTGATCATGAACGATCAGCGCAACGGCGAGCTACAAGTGGCGCTGGACCTGCTGACCACCAACGAAACGTATTTCTTTCGCGAACCCAAGCACTTCGATTTTCTGCGTCAGCAGGTGCTGCCCAAGGTCACGCACGGCAAAATGTTCCGCATCTGGAGCGCTGCCAGTTCGTCTGGCGAAGAGCCCTACAGCCTGGCCATGACCCTGGCCGAACAACTGGGCACCACGCCCTGGGAAGTGATCGGCTCGGACATCAGCACCCGCGTGCTGAGCAAGGCGCGCAGTGGGCATTACCCCATGGAACGCACCGAGACGTTACCGCAACCTTTGCTGTTCAAATACTGTCTGAAAGGCATAGGTCGCCAGGAAGGGACCTTCCTGATCGACAAGTCGTTGCGCAGCCGGGTCAGTTTCGTGCAGGTCAATCTCAATGACACCCTGCCGGATCTGGGCGAGTTCGACGTAATCTTCCTGCGCAACGTGATGATTTATTTCGATCAGGAAACCAAAAGCAAAGTGGTGGCGCGGTTGATCCCGCGTCTCAAGCCAGGAGGCTATTTCATCATCAGCCACTCAGAAAGCCTGAACGGTGTAAATGACATGTTGAAAATGGTCTCCCCTTCGATTTACCGCAAACCATGAACACGCCTGTCGGTGTAGCCGAGATAGTGCTGGGGCCTGGCGAAGTGGTCTTTCAGACCCGGCCGACTCGCCTGCGCACGTTGCTGGGTTCATGCGTGGCGATTACCTTCTGGCACCCGTGGCGGCGTATTGGCGGCATGTGCCACTTCATGTTGCCCGGGCGCATACGCAGGCATCAGCCACTGGACGGCAGGTACGCTGACGAAGCGATGGAAATACTCATTCGCCATGCGCTGGCCAATGGCACCCTGCCGGAGGAATATCAGGTCAAACTGTTTGGCGGCGGCGAAATGTTTCCAGCTCATCGCCATGACCCGCACATGCAGAACGTCGCTGACAGCAACGTTCATGCGGCGCTTGCGCTGGCCGAACAGCACCGCTTGAAGCTGATGGCTCAGGATCTGGGCAGCACCGGCCATCGCAGCATCATCTTCGACCTGTGGGACGGAAACGTATGGGTCAGGCACCAACCAATGGAAGCAATGGAAAAAGATGCCAAACAAAAAAATCAGCGTACTGCTGGTCGATGATTCGGCCGTCGTTCGCCAGGTACTCGTGGCCATTCTCAACGACACCCCCGATATCCATGTCATGGCCGCGGCGTCGGACCCGATCTTCGCCATGGCCAAGCTGGCTCAGGAATGGCCGGACGTCATCGTGCTGGACGTGGAAATGCCCAGCATGGACGGCATCACCTTTCTCAAGAAGATCATGAGCGAGCGGCCGACGCCAGTGGTGATCTGCTCGTCGCTGACACAGAAAGGCGCAGAAACTTCGTTGCAGGCGCTGTCTGCCGGGGCGGTGGAAATCATCACCAAACCTACCACCGGCCTGAAGAACTTCCTCATTGATTCAGCCGCCGAGCTGGTCGCGGCAGTCCGCGCAGCGGCGAACTCCAACGTCAAAAACCTTGGCAAGCGCACGGCTCCGCCCGTTCTGGCCCCGGCAAGCAAACTCACCGCAGACGCCATTTTGCCTGCTGCCAACGGCCATGCCATGGCGCATACCACTGAACGCATTGTGGCCATCGGCACCTCGACCGGTGGCACCCAGGCACTGGAAGCGGTGCTGACGGCCCTGCCCCGCGTCTGTCCCGGCATGGTCATCGTCCAGCACATGCCGGAAAAATTCACCGCATCGTTCGCCGAACGCCTGAACAGCCTGAGTCAGATCGAGGTGCGCGAGGCCAGAAACAACGACCGCATCCTGCCCGGCCTCGCGTTGATCGCCCCCGGCGGCAAACACATGATGGTCACGCGCAGCGGCGCCTACTACCACGTCCAGGTCATCGACGGCCCGCTGGTCAACCGCCATCGTCCTTCGGTGGACGTGCTGTTTCGTTCGGTGGCCAAATTCGCCGGCAAGAATGCTACGGGCATCATCATGACCGGCATGGGCGACGACGGCGCACGCGGTTTAAAGGAGATGCTTGATGCCGGAAGCTCGACAGTGGCTCAGGATGAAGCCAGTTGCGTCGTATTCGGCATGCCCAAGGAAGCCATCAAACTGAATGCTGCGCAGAGGATCATGCCGCTGCAGGAAATTCATCAGGCGATATTGCACCGATGAGATTGGAGGAGCGCCCTGGCTTGGGAACATATCAAGGTCAGGTTCGCCCGCATCATCGTGAAGACAGGCCGCGCTTCGCCGGCGCCTCTGCCAGGCGGTTCGATACCGGCAAGGGATGTGCAGCGCCTGACTCCCATCCGCCACACATATTATGTAACACTGCCTGCCCACGCCCCGGTCGATAAGGATTTTCACCGCCATGCCTGGACAGCATCCGCTGATTCAAAAACTGTATGAGTTCGTTTATGCAGAGCAGGCTGCCAACCTGCAGAAACTGAACGAGGTATGGGAGCGCCCGCTGCCAGAGAAACTGCTGCAAGGCTGGACACAGGGCTTCGCCCGGCTGGAGCGCAGCGAAAAACCCGGGCAAATATGGGCCTACCTGGGCGAAAACGAGTCACGCTTTCGTGCTGGGGACTTGCTGCGCGTGCATCTGGGTAATGCTCAGGGTCCGCTGTTGTGTCAGGGCATGAAGTTTGAGAAGGAAGAGGACGACCGCTGGCTGCTCAGCTCGGACAGGGCGATGCTCATCTGGGAGAGCTATCAGGAAGGTGTCTGTTACGCAGACCCTGATGGTATGGACCTGACTCCGAAATACATTCAGACCTTGCAAGACATCGAGATCGACGCACAGGGACACAATACAATATTGCCTTTGCTCGGCGATGCGCCCGATATCGGTTTCAACGACCCGGACGTCGAGTACGGCGAACAGATCGCACGCCAGGAAGGCTGCAACGATAAACAGGCTGAAGCCGTTGGCCTTGCCTTGGGCGCGGAGCAGATTGCCTGTATTCAAGGGCCACCGGGTACCGGCAAGACCCGAGCGCTGGCATTGATCGCTCAGTTGCTGGTTGCCAGGGGCGAACGGGTGTTCGTCACTTCGCATACTCATATGGCGATCAACAATGCCTTGAGCAAGATAGCTGCGCGCAATGTGCCGACGCTCAAGGTGGGCGGCCGTCGCGAAGACCTCGACGAGCATGTAGACCTGAAAACCGACCCCGCCAACTGGGAGGGCTTTCCTGAATCGGGTCAGGGTTATGTGATAGGTGCCACGCCTTTCGCCACATGCAGCTCGTTGTCCAGGTACAGTTTCGATACGGTCATCTTCGATGAGGCCAGTCAGATCACCGTGCCTCTCGCCCTGATGGCAATGCGCAAGGGCAAACGATTCATTTTTATCGGCGACCAGAAACAGCTGCCTCCTGTACTGCTTTCACGCTCGATTCTGTCCAAGGAATCCATGTCGGTGTTCGCACGTCTGACAGCTCAAGACACTGATCATACGGTGATGCTGGAAGAAACTTACCGGATGAATCGCTGGCTGACCGAATGGCCCAGCCAGATGTACTACGACGGGCAATTACGGGCCGCAGGTCGAAATACAGACCGTCGATTGCGGGCCAGTCCTGATGGGGCGGTCAGCGAAGCGCTTGATCCGCAAGCCTGCGCTGTTTTTATCGCAACGCAGGACTCAAAGGCTCGAAACCGCAACCCGGCAGACGCACAGTGCGTCGTTCAACTGTGCATTGAAGCGCACAGGCTGGGTCTGCCGCTGCACGAAATCGGCATCGTGACGCCTTACCGCGCTCAGGGGCGGACGATTCGCCAGGCGCTCGCAAAGCAGTTCGGTCGTCCAGCCGCGGACACAATAGTTGCTGACACCGTCGAGCGCATGCAGGGCCAGGAGCGCGAGCTGGTCATCCTGTCCCTGGCCAGCGGCGACGAGACATTTATCAGTGCCATTGGAGAGTTCTTTTTCCAGCCCGAGCGGCTGAACGTTTCTATTACTCGCGCCATGACCAAGCTGATCATTATCGGCCCGCAGCTGAAGCACGGAATTGTCTGCGCAAGCGAAGCAGCGCAGGTGTGGGCCGAACAATACCGACAGCTGATCAGCCAATGCCACAAGGTCGAGTTTGCGCAATGACCCTGTTCATACCTGAATGGCAACGCAGCAGCGGCTCGCAGCTTCAGTGCAAACGGGTGCTCAAGAAACTCGACGGTGATTACGTCGTTCGCAAATGTATCGCACAAGACACTTGGTCCCCGGACTTCTTCCTGCAACGCGGCGAGCTGGAATGGCTGGCATTGATGATCTGCGAGCTCCCGTTCGACACACTGGATCCAGGCCAGCTATTTGTGACTGCAGAGCAGACAGTTTTCAGTCAGATGCTGGAAAAACTGTCAGCGTTTGAGGCTCGGGCGAATATCCCTGCCCTCCGTAAGCTGGTCGTAATGTGGGGGTGCGATTCGGATCAGAGCAAAGCCTTGTGGACACGGCATTGCGAAGGCCGTGGCATATGGCTGATGTCGAAGAAGACCTTCATCGAGTCCGGTGCAGAGCAGTTGCCGAAGCTGCTCAAAGCCCTTTCCCAGAACGACAGACAAGCCATTATGGGCTATTACTTTCCCGAGGCCGAAGTAGCCGGGATCCGCACCACGCGCCGGCAGTTCGTCCGCGACAATAGCGCCCGGACCTCACGCTATTTTCTGGACACTCAGCAGGAATGGGCGAGCAAGCTTGATCTGGAGCTTCCTGACGAGCAGACAGAACTGGCAGGTGATTTTTCTGTGCGGCTGATAAATGGCGTAGCGGGCAGTGGCAAAACACTTATCGCTGCAAACCGAGCTTTTATCCTCGCAAGAAAATACCCCGATCAACACGTGCTCATGCTTATTCATAACGTGCCCGTGGTCAAAGATCTCAAGCATCGCCTGCAACGCGTACATGGTGAGATCCCGGCGAATCTCACCATCATCACCGCACTGGGCTGGATCTCAAAGCAGTGGCGCACACTGTTCAAAACGAACCCGAAAATGCCTGATTACAACAAGGAAGTCACAGGCCTCATCCAGTATTTTAGAGCCCTTGAACACCCCGACCTGAAGCCGGATAACGCGTTATTGCTCGATGAGTTCAACTTCATCAATGACACTGTGGTAGCCGATTAGGCTGATTACCTGAAGGTCGAACGCGCAGGTCAGGGCTTTGCGTTGCGCAAAGAGGAACGGCAACAGGTCTGGGCGCTGTACGAGCGTGTAACCGCTGCGTTGCTGAAACAGTCAGGCCTGCGGTTATGGAGCGCTCTGCCCCGTGATTTGTGCCTGGCCAATCGTCCAGACAAGCTCGCCCCTTATCAGCACATTCTGGTGGACGAGGCTCAGTTCTTCGCGCCGTCGTGGTTTCAGTTGATCAAACTCACACTGGAAAAAACCGAGGGCACACTGTTTCTGTGTGCCGACCCTAATCAGGGTTTTCTGAAGAGTCGTCTTAGCTGGAAACGGGTCGGTCTTGATGTGGCAGGCAAGACCAAAAAGCTGCGCAAGTCCTATCGTACGACTCAGGCCATTCTGAGCGCAGCCAATCAGATGCTGGCTGGCATTACCCAGACCGATCCGGACGATTATCTACAGCCCGATTTCGAAGGCATGGACGCAGGCACACCTCCGCTTTTTGTCTTGTCACCTTCATCCCAGGATGCGGTTGCACAGGCCAGCAATGAGATTGCGGATCATCAGCAACGCTTCGAATTGGCGCTGTCGGGAATGTTGCTCTTGTACGGCAAGGGAGCTGACAAAACATTATTGATAAAAACGCTGAAGGCGCGTTTTGGCACAGACCGGATCTGGGACATGAACGACAAGAACTCAATGCCCACCCATGATGAAAGCCTGCGCATTGCCACTGTGGAGAGTGCTACCGGGCTTGAAGCCAACGTCGTGTTTCTGGTCGGTCTGGAAAAGCTGCTGGGGCGTACCGTTCAAAGCGGCAGCATCACCGAAGACGAGATTGAGCAGAATGCGCGAAAGCTCTACATGGCCATGACCCGCGCAGGTCAGCTCCTGGTCTTGATTTCGTCGACCCCCCTACCGGAAAAAATCGCCGGGCTGTTCAAGCACGCGTGAGAAGATACCTGCCTGCCCATTCACTACTTCGTTTTTCAGCCAACAAATCCGATCGCCATGACCAGACCCGTAACACTTCAGGATGTCGCCAACCATGCCGGCCTTTCCAAGGCTGCGGTGTCGCGCTACCTGAATCGAAGTATCAGCCTGCCGCCGGAAACCGCGAAACGTATCGACACGGCGATCAAGGCGCTGGACTACCGGGGCAACAGTCTGGCCCGACGCCTGAGCAAAGGCGGCAGTGAAACCATCGGTCTGGTGCTGCCGGACATTGCCAACCCGTTTTTTGCCGAGCTGGCAGACGCGGCCGAGGAAGAGGCGTCCGCCAACGGGTATAACCTGGTGCTGTGTGTCACCCGCAACCTGCTTGAACGTGAAAGCACCTTTGTGCGCTGGCTGGATTCACGTAACGTCGATGGCTTGCTACTGGTCAGCAACCGTCCGGACGACGGCACGCTGGCCAGTCAGTTGGCGAGCTACCGCAATATCATTCTGCTCGACGAAGACGTTCCCGGCACGTCGCAGCCCAAAGTGTTCGCCGACAACCATCAGGGTGGTCGCCTGGCGACTGAGTATCTGATCCGCCATGGCCATCGACGCATCGCTCATGTGTCCGGGCCGTCGGCCTTGATGAGTGCCCGCGAGCGCTATGCCGGCTACCGGGAAGCGCTGACGCTGGCGGGCATCGCAGAGGTGCCGGAATGCCTGTGCTTTGGAGATTATAGCCGTGAGTTCGGGCGTATCGCAACCGCTCAGTTGCTCACCCTGCCCCACCCTCCGGAGGCGATTTTCGCCGCCAGTGACTTCATCGCTCTGGGCGTGCTCGATGTCCTGCGTGAGCGCAATATCAGCGTGCCCGGCGCCATGTCGCTGGTGGGGTTCGACGACGCCGTGTATGCCAGTCTGCTGACCCCACCGCTGTGTACCATCCGCCAGTCCTCCAGGGAGCTTGGCCGTCTCGGCGTAGCGCAATTGCTGCAGCGCATGGCGGGCGGCGACTGTACACAGGACGTCGTGCGCGTACCCGTAGAGTTGGTCTGCCGGGGCACGGTAGCAACTCGCAGTGACTGATTGCGGGGCAACCAGTAACACCCGGCCTTAAATCGGTGCACTGCCATCGGCATCCTGAAAAGCCGATGATTGCGGAAAACTTTGGCGCATCAAGGACGTACGGTGACTGGCCGACATCGTGAAAAAAATGGCACACAATCTGCTTTCTCCAGTTCTCAAACCTGAAGACAAAGCTCATTTGTCTTTTTTTTGAAACGGTTGGTAAACCGGTTTACCGATCTGATTTGCCGCACCGGCAAACAGACTAGGAGGATGGCAATGCTGCGTTTTAGCAAGCGTTTCACCCTGACCCTCGGCGCTGTTCTGGCCTTGGCGTTGTCACCCATCATTCAGGCCCAGACCGGCAAACGTCTGGCTCTGGTACAGGTCAACCAGCAGGCGCTGTATTTCACCCAGATTACCCAGGGCGCACAGGCTGCGGCGAAAGCTGCCGGAGCAGAGCTGGTGGTGTTCAACGCCAACGACAATCCGTCAGCCCAGAACGACGCCATCGAGGCCTATATTCAGGACAAGGTCGACGCCATTCTGGTCTGCGCCATCGACGTCAACGGTATCAAACCTGCGGTCACCGCAGCTGCGCAGGCGGGAATCCCGGTGGTGGCAATCGACGCTGTGATTAATGGCGACAATGCCGTACAGGTCGGCGTGGATAACCGCGAGGCAGCCCGACAGATCGGCCAGTACACCGGCGAATACATCAACCGCGAACTGGCGGGCAAGGCCAGTATCGGCGTGGTCGGAGCCCTCGGCTCTTATGTACAGAATCTGCGTCTGGACGGTTTCCGCGAAGGCCTGGCAAAGACCGCCAGCCAGGCGAAGATCGTCAACACCGTAGACGGCAACAACGTACAGGACACCGCCCAGGCTGCCGCGGAGAACCTGCTGACCGCCAACCCTGAATTACAGATCATTTATGCCACTGGCGAACCCGCCTTGATTGGCTCGGTAGCAGCCAGCATGTCGCAGGATGCGGGCGAACGGGTGAAGATTTTCGGTTGGGACCTGTCGTCTCAAGCGGTGCAAGGGCTCGATGACGGCTCGGTTGCCGTGGTGGTGCAACAGAACACTCAAGCCATGGGCAAGACGGCAGTTGAGTCGGCTCTGGCGCTGCTGTCCGGAAAGTCGGTGACGCGCGAACAGAGTATTCCCGTCACGCTGGTGACCAAAGCCAACCTGGCCGCTTATCGCGCCGAGTTCAAATAAGAGGGCTCAGTATGCAAACGCCTGGCGAAGTGCCTCGGGTACAGATGAGCGCGATCACCAAACACTATGGCTCGATAGCGTCGTTGCGCGGTGTGGACCTGCTGCTGCAGCCCGGTGAAGTGCTGGGGCTGGTGGGCGACAACGGCGCAGGCAAATCCACCCTGACCAAGATTCTGTCAGGTGCGGAGTTACCCACCAGCGGACGAATCGCCATCGATGGCGAGGAAGTCAGTTTCAGCGGTCCGGCAGATGCACAGCGCTGCCATATCCAGATGGTGTATCAGGACCTGTCGCTGTGTGACACCGTCGATGTGGCCGGAAACCTCTTCATGGGCCGCGAACCGATGCGCCGCGTGCTCGGCGTGCCGTTGCTCGATGAGACGCGCATGCACCGCGAAGCACGGCAGATTCTTGAAGCATTGGGCATCACCATTCCGGATACCCGCGCGCAGGTACGACACCTTTCCGGTGGCCAGCGCCAGGCCGTTGCGATTGCCCGCGCGCCTGCCTTCGGCCCCAAGGTTCTGATCATGGACGAACCCACCGCAGCGCTTGCGGTAGCCGAAGTCGAGGCGGTGCTGGAGCTGATTCGCACCATCAGCCGCAAAGGCGTCAGCGTGATTCTGATCACCCACAGGTTGCAGGACCTGTTTCTGGTCTGTGACCGCCTCATGGTGATGTATGACGGCGCCAATCTGGCCGAGCGAAGGATCGCCGACACCGACCTCAACGAGGTCGTCGAACTTATCGTCGGGCACAAATTCACTGCCCGCTCCGCTTGTGCCTGAGAGGACACGACTTCATGAACACTCTCGACCTGACACGCCAACGTATCCTGCCTCAGTCCCGGCTCAAGCGCGTGCTGCACGATTTCCCCGGCGTGGTCAGCATCGGCCTGTTTTTCGCCCTGTGCCTGGTGCTGTTCACACTGGTGACCGACAACTTCCTGAGCAGTGCAAACCTGCTTAATGTCATTCGCCAGAACGCCCCGTTACTGATCGTCGCCGTGGCAATGACGCTTGTAGTCACCACCGGCGGCATTGACCTGTCCGTGGGCTCGACGCTGGCCCTGGTTGGGGCGCTGGCCGCCATGGCGCTCAATGCCTGGCACCTGCCATGGCCGCTGGTACTTGTCGGCGGGCTTGGTGTGGGGGCTATGATCGGCGCGTTGAACGGCTATTTCATTGCCTATGCGGGCATCCCGGCGTTTATCGTCACCCTCGCTACCCTGACCATCATTCGCGGCCTGGCAATGTTGCTGACACAAGGCTACTCAATTCCCGTACCACGCGAAGAGACCGTGTTTCTGGGCCTCGGGCGCGGATGGTTTCTAGGTGTGCCGCTGGCCGCCTGGCTGGCCCTCCTGACGGCGCTCGGCGGGGCGTTGATGCTCGGCAAAATGCGTTTCGGACGCTACCTCACCGGCATTGGTGCCAACGCCGAAAGTGTACGCCGGGCGGGGGTAAACCACAGGGGCGTACTGCTACGGGTGTACATGCTCAGCGGCATGGCAGCGGCGCTGGCGGGCATGATTGTCACGGCGCGTTTAGGCAGCGGCTCCTCGAATCAGGGCGAAGGTTTCGAACTGGAAGTGATTGCCGCCGTGGTCCTCGGCAGCACCAGCCTGTTCGGTGGCTTCGGCACGATCGTCGGCACGCTGCTGGGAGTCCTGACCATGGCCGCGATCAAGAACGGGCTGATTCTGGCCCACGTCTCACCGTTCTACACGCAAATCGCCACGGGCCTGATCGTACTGCTGGCGATCTGGCTGAACACACGCATTCTACGTACCGGCCGCCCACTCGGGAGTGCTGGAGCATGAGCCTGTTTCGTCATCCTTCCCCCCTTCCAGTCGGCGTCGACAGCGGCCATGCCATGACGGTGCTGGGGCCAATGCCGGTCGAGCGCCTTGGCGTCACTTTGATGCACGAACACATTCTGCTCGACGCATCGGGCAAATGGGTCGCACCCAGCTGCTGCGGCGAACGCCATCTGGCCGAGCGTCCGGTCAGCATGGAACTGCTGGGCGAGCTGTACATGAACCCATTGGTCAGCCGTGACAACTGCCAATTGTTCGATGTCGACCTCGCGTGCGAAGAACTGCTGAAGTACCGGGCGCTGGGCGGGGAAACGGTGGTCGATCCGACCAACCTGGGCATCGGCCGCGACCCGCAGGCCTTGCAGCGGATTTCCCGTCTGACCGGCCTGAATATCATCATGGGTGCCGGTTTCTATCTGGAACCCTCGCACCCGCATTACGTGCACGAACGCTCGGTTGAACAACTGGCGGAGCAGATCATTCATGACGTGGGCGGCGGTGAAGAGAAGCCCGAGGTGATTGCCGGCCTGATCGGCGAGATTGGTGTTTCTGCCGCATTTACGGCTGACGAAGAGAAATCATTGCGTGCCGCAGCCCGTGCAAGTGCCGCGACCGGCGTACCGCTCTCGGTGCATCTGCCGGGCTGGGAGCGCCTCGGCCACCGGGTACTGGACATCGTTGAGGTGAAGGCGCCGACCTGCGCCATACGGTGCTGTGCCACATGAACCCCAGCCACAGCGACCCTGCGTATCAGCATGCGCTGGCGGCACGCGGCGCCTTTCTGGAATACGACATGATCGGCATGGGTTACTACTTCGCCGACGAGCACGCACAGTCGCCCAGCGATGAAGAAAACGCGCGGGCCATCGTCGCCCTGATCGAGCACGGTTTCGGCTCGCAAGTGCTGTTGTCTCAGGACGTCTTTCTGAAAACCATGCTGACTCGCTATGGCGGCCATGGTTATGGCTACCTGCTGAAACACTTTGTCCCGCGCCTGCGCCGTCATGGCGTTACCGGTGAACAACTCGAAAACCTTTTGATCGACAACCCGCGCCGGGTCTTCCAGCGCGGCTTCCAGGCTCCTTTTTCATCGCAGAGGAATGCAACGTCATGAAACAGTCCGTATTGCTGGCTGGCGAATCATGGGTCAGCACGTCAACCCACATCAAGGGCTTCGATCAGTTCGACAGCGTCACCGCGCACAATGGCGCACGGCGTTTGCTTGCGGCGATGGCAGACAGCGACTATCAGATCACGCAGATGTGCGCCGATCAGGCACAGATCGACTTTCCGGCCACGGTTGAAGCACTCAGTCAGTATCAGGCGGTGATCCTCTCCGACATCGGAGCCAATACCCTGCTGCTGCACCCGGACACCTGGCTGCGTGGCAAGCGTACGCCCAACCGCCTCAAAGCCCTTCGCGAATACGTCTTGCAGGGCGGTGCATTGATGATGGTCGGCGGCTACTTCAGCTTTCAAGGCATCAATGGCGGCGCGCGCTACCGCGGAACGCCTGTCGAGGAAGTCTTGCCTGTGCGCTGCCTGCCTTACGACGATCGTGTCGAAGTGCCGGAAGGCTTTCTGCCGCAGATCAACAGCGATCACCCGATACTGCAAGGCCTGGGCGGCGAATGGCCGTACCTGCTTGGCTACAACGAAGTTGAGTTGCATCCCGAAGCTCAATTGCTGGCCACCGTCGAAGGCTCTCGGCACCCGCTGCTTGCCGCGCGTGAAGTCGGTGCAGGTCGCACGCTGGCCTGGACCAGCGACCTTTCCGAACACTGGCTGCCGGAAGCTTTTCTCGACTGGGAAGGCTATCGCCGCTTCTGGATCAACAGCCTCGACTGGCTGACCCGCCGTACCTGACCGGAGGCTCCGATGCTCGATGACCCGATAGCCCTGACCCGCGCCCTGCTGGCGTTCCAGCCCCTCAACCCACCGGGCGATGAAGAGGCCTGTGCTGCCTTTCTCGCTGAACAGCTGATCCGCCACGGATATCGCTGCGAGTTGCAGCGCTTCGGTGAGCGCCGTTTCAATCTGGTGGCCTGGCTTGACGGTGAAGGCCCTGGCAAACCCCTGGGGTTCACTGGCCACCTGGATACCGTACCGTTGGGCAATGCCACCTGGAACCACTCACCGTTTGCCGGCGAGATTGTCGATGGTCTGCTGTACGGGCGCGGAGCCAGCGACATGAAGGCAGGCATTGCTGCCTTCATCGTGGCCTGCCAGCGCAGCCGTGCCGCCATTCAGCGCGGCCCGGGCGTTCGCTTGTTGCTCACCGGCGGAGAAGAAACCGGCTGTGATGGCGCCCGCGCACTGTGCACGGACGCTCCCCATTTGCTTGGCGAACTCGGCGCACTGCTGGTCGGCGAACCGACTGCCAACTATCCGATACTCGGGCACAAGGGCGCATTGTGGCTACGCTGCGCCAGCCACGGTCTTACGGCGCATGGAGCAATGCCGGAAGAAGGCGTGAATGCCATCTATCTGGCCGCCCGACATATCGACCGCGCACAGACCTTTGAGGTGGGCCCGGCCCATCACCTTATGCGCAAGCCCACACTGAACGTCGGCACCATCAGTGGAGGCCTGAACATCAACTCGGTCCCGGACTACGCAGAGTTCACCCTCGACCTGCGTACAGCGCCGAATCTGGACCATGATGAGATCCGCACGCGATTAGCGGCGCATCTGGGCAACGGTGCAGAGTTGAGTACCCTGATTGATTTGCCTGGTGTTTGCGCCGATCCCGACGAGCCTTGGGTCCGACAGGTTTTTGCCCGCTGCCAGGCTTTGCATGACGCCCCTTTGCAGGCACAGACCGTGCCCTACTTTACCGATGCCGCTGTGCTGCTACCCGCCGTCGGTCACCCGCCCACTCTTATTCTCGGCCCGGGAGAGCCGAGCATGGCCCACAAGGTGGATGAGTATTGTGAGGTCAGCAAACTTCAACAGTGCGTCGAGCTGTATGCCGGTTTGATCGAAGACTGGGCAAACATTCAATCCACTGCAGCAGCGCAACACACTACCCCCTCACAATAATAGCCTTTTAATATTAAGCCACTGTCTTAGCACACCTGTACTATTTCTTTAGCCTGCGCACTGGTTAAGTATTGTAACGGCCACTAACACTTATCAGGCAATGACTGAAATGCCTGTAATGCGCTAATGGCTTACTGACCAGAAACTTTGAAATAACACGACAAACAGGTGATTTCAAATGAATAAGGAATTAATGATGCGCGAACTCGACAATGAAGAACTGGCACAGATCGGTGGCGGTATGACAGTAGGAGAAGGCGTGGCAGCCATCGGCGTAGTGGCCGCTGCAACGGCGCTGGCTCCGGTGACTGCGGTCGGTGCGGGTGTCATATTGGCCGGCGTGGCAGGTGCCAGCGCGATTGACGCCTTTCAGACCTACCAGATGGCGCAGTAACACGCCTTGCCATTTCGGGTGGGCAGCGCAGTGCAGGCACCTACCGGGAAAACAGGAGAACATTATGATGCCCGATCGTCATAAGCTCTTTGGGAAAACCGTCAATTCGTCGAGACTGTTCTGGCTGGCAGCGCTCGCGTTTCTTATTGCCGCCAGTCTTGATTTTCAATGGCATTACATTGGCCTTGCCGGCATGTTTACAGCGCTGGCCGCCACCGCTCGGCGTCGGCAGGAAACCTGACCAGCCCAGACTCATGATGAATGACTTGATCATTTAACCTCTTGCAACGGTTGATCCGGCTGCAAAACTCACAGACCGCCAGCGCCTGGATACAACCGATTGCACAAGAGGATCAAGCCGCCCGACCGCCCACTTGGTTTATAGTATTTTTCAATAACGACCACGAGGTTTGACATGATTATCCGCAATCAGAAAACCACTGGAACCACCGTCGACAATTATTCGGTTCATGCTCATGTACTGACCGACGCCGAGATGTACAGCGTCTCCGGTGGTGCCGATTTCACCATCATGCCGGTGCCTGGCATTGGTGTGATCAAACCGGACCCGATCTGCGTGTATCCATTCCCTGACGTGCCCCCGCCGTCGGATATTCGCGGGCCATTCATTACTGCCTGATGCCCCGTTATTCCCTGGCCCGTGTGCACGCAGGTCAG
Organism: Pseudomonas amygdali; assembly: GCF_002699855.1. GTDB lineage: Bacteria > Pseudomonadota > Gammaproteobacteria > Pseudomonadales > Pseudomonadaceae > Aquipseudomonas > Aquipseudomonas amygdali. The sequence goes on from NZ_LKBW01000302.1 coordinate 19,686, forward strand.
GGAGTACTCATCCGCCGCTCGCGAATCGAGAGCAGGTTCAGACGCAGTTCCGAAGGCCGCAACGGCTTGGACAACACTGACACTTCCGCGCCCTGCATTGACTCAAGCACGACTTCCACTTCCCTCCCGGTAACAATCAGCGCAGGCACATCCCAGCCACGGGCAGCTCGTATACTCTCGATGCAGTCCAGACCATTGGCCACTGTGCCCAGATCGTAATCAGCGACGATAATGTCGCAATGAGTGGTGAGCCCCTCCGCCGATCGGGCGGTCTGCACTTCGCATCCCCACCTTTCAAGCAGCGCTGCGGTGGCCATCAGAACGTTCTGGTCGTCCTCCACCAGACACACCCTGACCCCTTTGAGCAGGCTCTCGCCCAATGCCTTCTTGGGTACCACCCGAACAGGCGCGCTCACCTCTTCAAGCCCATGAATGGTGACCGTAGTCCCGCGGTCTATTCGCGAGGCAATCGCGATTTGCACATTGAGAATCTGGCTGAGCCTTTTGACGATTGACAACCCCAACCCGACGCCTTCCACGTCTTTGTCGCGCACATGGCGGATGCGGTAGAACTCGTCACAGACCCTGGGCAGATGTTCGGCAGCAATACCCCGGCCCCGGTCATACACACTGATCGACAGACGCCCCGCATGGCTGCGCACACCGATCAGCACCGGGTGATCAGGGGCATATTTGAGCGCATTGGAAATGATGTTCTGCACCATCGTGGCGAGCAACGTGGCATCGACCCTGACCCAGCGTCGACAAGGTCGCACCCGAAGCTCTACACCGGCCCAGCGAGCAGCGGCAGTGTTCTGATGAGCGACTTCATTGAGCATGTCACCCAGATTGACCACATCCGACTTGGCTGAAACCTTGCCGCTGTCCAGCGTGTAAATATCCAGAATCGAGCGAAACAGCTGCGACACGTTGTGCAGGGAGCGATCGATATTATCGACCAGTTGACGCTCATAATCGCCCAGCGGGCTGGACCGCAGGCAAGCGGTAAACATGCCGATGGAGTGGATGGGCTGGCGCAGGTCATGGCTGGCCTGAGCCAGAAACCGCTCTTTCTCGCGATTGGCCACGGTCGCCTGCTCTGACGCCTCGCGAGCCCTCACCAACAGAATGTGCGCATAGCCAGGCACCAGAATAGTGACGGCGACGAGCATCAGGACCATAAATGGCTGCGCCTGCCAGTACGGCGTCAATTGATAGATGACCAGTATCGCCAACAAGGCCAGGGATGCCGCAATTGCAAGATATCGCGAACCAAAGCGCATGCCGTTGCCTAGAGTGACCCAGACCATCACGCTGAAAACCGGCAGTGTTGCCTCCCCGCCAACGATCAGTCCGACGGAAATGGCAGTGTAGTCATGCACCATCCCGAATACACGGCGCAACGCAAATACACCTGGATAGCTGATGATGTGCTGGCGCAAGACCAGAGAAACCACCAGAAAGCCCGCATAATAGAAAATGATGGGCTGATAGGTGGCAACCTTGAGCCCCGGCAGAAGGCCAATCAACGATACATAGCTGATGGCGAACGTCGCCACGATCAACCGCAAGGTAGCCTGATCCAGTTCAGCGTTTTTCTTTCGGTCTTTCATGGACGCACCTCGTTGTGCAGCGAGCGCAGTACATTCTTGTGTCCATGCAGTCGATCACCCGGGGCCTGTGACGGCATCAGTCGCCGATGTTCAGGCTGCCAAGGTCAGATGCCAATTGCAGCTTGGCGTTATGCCAGTTGACCAGAGACTCCACGCGTTTCTGGGTCGCCGCGCTCAGATCATTTTGCGAGCGCAGAAGCTCAAGAATACTGCCAACGCCTGCTTTGTAACGACCCTGGGCAATTTCGTAAGACTTGCTGGCACTCTCGACAAAAAGACGACTGATTGCCAGCGCCCTTGTTCTGGACTCCAGGGTCTGTCGACTCTTCCAGACACTGAGCGCAATAATGTTTTCAACCTCGTGCAGGGCCTGTTCGCGGGCGGCGCTTTCGTAACGGGCGGCCCGCGCTCTGCGCCGATTGAGAAAGCCATCGAAAATCGGCACGGTGATTTGCACACCGATAGTCCAGGTGTTCACCTCCTGACGGGTTGAAACCTGCTCGATAGGCGTGTCCTGACGGCTGTAATTGCTGAACAGCGACACCGTCGGCAGCCCCTGGGATTTTGCCGCATCGGCCTTGGCCTGGCTTGCCGCCCAGTCGGCGCGGGCCTTTTCGATAGCCGGATGGGACGCTCTGGCCTGCTCCATCAAACTATTGACGTTGCCCAGAAACACCCCTTCATCAACCCCGGGTTCATCCAGTTCAACCAGCTTGAGCGGTGCTGATGGCGACAGCCCCAGTTGGCTGGCCAACTCGCCTTGTACCGCCGCCAGATCGCCCTCCGCCATGACCCTGTTCAATTGTGCTTCGGCATAACTGGATTGAGCCTGGAGACGATCCGTCTGCTCGCCGGCACCCTCGCGATACTTTGCGTCAGCGGCTTTCAGACTGTTGGCCGCCAGACGCTCGGCGCTGATTCTGGCGTGTAACAACGCCATGTTCGCCTGTACTTGATAGAACACCCGGGCGGTGGCAAGCATCGACTTCTGCACCTCTTCGATCCGGCTGCTACTGGCGACATTCAATAACTGCCGGGCGCTTTCTACTTTGGCGGCGCGCAGGCCAAAGTCGAACAATACCCAGCTCAGGTTGAGGCCGTAGACGCTGGTGTTGGAGTTCAACCTGGAGTCGGCTTCGGGAAAACCCGGGTAGCGCGTGGTCTTGCCAGCCCGCCCCTTTTGAAACTGCCCCTGCACGGTCGGATAGTAAGCCGAATGCTCGGCATCCAGGTCAGCCTGCCGTGCCAGCTCGGTCAGCCAAACCTCACGCAATTTCGGGTCGGCACACAGCGCAACAGACACGGCCGTTGCCAGACTCAATGCGTCTGGCAGACGACTGGAGCCGGGGCATGCGTCCACACGGGCATCGGCCAGACACAACGACGCCATTAACAGGCCGAACGCGCTCAACAGGCACCGCCAGCCAGCGCAACGAATCATGCCCCGCCGCCTCACGCTGAAGGAGCCTCATTGAGCACCGGGCCATCGTAGGCAACCCGGCCTTGCGCAAGTGCCACGACCCGATCCGCCGTGCGGATGGTTTCCGGGCGGTGGGCAACGATGATGCGGGTGATGTTCAACGTTTGCAGCGCCTGATTGACTGCGGCTTCCCTGTTGATGTCCAGGTGGCTGGTCGCTTCATCGAGAAACAGGAGTTGCGGGCGCTTGTAGAGGGCGCGGGCCAGTAGCACCCTTTGCTTCTGCCCACCGGACAGTACCGTGCCCATGTCGCCCACCAGCGTGTTATAGCCCATCGGCATCTGCGCTATATCATCGTGGACTGCAGCGAGATGCGCGCATTGCTCGATCCATTTCTGATCGGCACCGGTCTCGAAAAAACTGATGTTGTCGCCGATGGAACCGGCGAACAGCACATCGTCCTGAAGCACCGTACCGGTGATACGGCGCAGCCTGCCGATGTTTTCCGGCCCGACCGGCAAGCCATCCAGCATGACACTGCCTGCGCAGGGCGCCAGAATGCCCAGCATGACATTGAGCAAGGTACTTTTACCGCCACCCGAGGGACCGACGATGGCTACCGATTCGCCTGCGCGGATATGAATCGACACGTCGTCCAGCACATACGGTTCATGCTCGGAATAGCGAAAGCGCAATTGCCGTACTTCAAGGCTGGGCACCCTGTCGTTGCACGCGTCATCGAACGTATCCGGACCGGCAATCGGCTCGGCATCGTGCAGCACGATGTCGGCGAGCCGCTCACCGTGCAGGCGCAACATGATCACGTCGACAATCTTGTCGATCAGACCAGCCACCCGACCGTTGAACTGCTCCTTGTACGCGTTGAACGCAATCAGCATACCGGCGCTGAATTGCCCTTCCAGAACCAGTCTGGCACCCATCCAGATAACAATGATCGTGACCAGCCCGAACAGCACGCCGTTGAAGGCCCGATAGGCCAGTTGCAGTTTTTGCGGGTGCAGACCGGCATTGATTTCCTCGACCAGTAAAGCGCTCCAGGCACTGCAACGCTGCTCATGCCGATTGAACAGCTTGATGGTGCGCACGCCGCGCGCGCTTTCCAGAAAGTGCGACTGCTGACGAGCAGCATGGACCAGCTGGTTTTCGCTGGCACGCCGCAACGGCCCGAACCAGATCCAGCGCGCCAGGCCGTAGATAATCATCGCCACCACTGCAACAAGCGCCAGCTTCGGGCTATAGGCAATCATCAGCCCCAGCGTGACGACCGTCATCAGCCCATCCAGCAGGGCCTCAATGAACGATGTGGTAACGGTCTGCTGGATGGCCTTCAGAGAACCGAAGCGCGAGACGATATCGCCCAGATGACGACGCTCGAAAAATGCCACCGGCAGGCGCAGCAGATGGGTAAATACATTGATCTGCCACTGTGACCCGAGCATCGTACCCAGGTACATCAGCGCCCACGCACGGGCCAGCGCAACGGTGTGCTGAATGATCAGCAATAGGCCAAAGCCGATCGCCAGCACCGTCAGCAGGTCCAGGTCTGCGCTGACCAGCACCTTGTCGATAACGGTCTGCATGAAAAACGGACTGAGGATGGTACACAGCTCCAGCGCCAGGGCCAGAAGCAGCACCTGCGTCAGCACCCGGCCAAAGCCCTGTACTCGCCCCAGCAGTTTGCGCAGCGGGATCGGCGGCTGTGCAGCGGCGGGCTGAAAATCACTTTCCGGCCACAACTCCAGTGCCACGCCGGTAAATGCTGCCGACACCTCGTCAAGCGTCAGCTTGCACACGCCACGCCCCGGATCATGCACCACCACACCGCGTGCGTTGACCTCCTTGAGCACTACGAAATGGTTGAAGTTCCAGTGCAGCACGCAGGGCAACTGCAACTGACCGAGCGCATTCAGCTCGACCCGCAACGCACGGCTGCCCAACCCGAGCCGCGCAGCCATGTGGGTCAGTTGCTTGAGGTTGACCCCTTTCATTGAGGGCGAGAGACGTTGCCGCAACGACAAGAGGTCACTGTGCTGGCCGTGATAACTGGTGATCATGGCCATGCACGCCAGGCCACATTCAGTGGCTTCGGCCTGGAGCACAACCGGCAGCTTTCTCCCCACACCAAAAGCGAAGGTATTTCTCAGGTTCAAAGCCGCTTTCCTATTCCGCGCAAAGGCTCCAGCATCCATTCATGGAGCGGCAGCCTTTCCTGCATGATGTCGGCGTCCAGTTGCATGCCGGAACGCAAGCGCTCGTGCATGCCCTGGCCATCGATGGTTTGAGACGCCAGGGCAACCGTGACCCGGTAGAAAGGTCCCTGCTCACGCATCGGCTCAGAGACGTTGCCCAGGGTCATGACTTCATCGGCCGGCAACGCGGTACGCGAGATCGATGACACGGTGCCCGGCTGCAATCCGAAGCGTTGATAGGGATAGGCCTGGTAACGCAACATCACCGTGTCACCAGTGCGCACGAACCCCACGGAGCGGCTGGGCAGATACAGTTCGGCGTGCAGTTTTGCGTCGGCAGGCACAATGCTCAGTAACGGTCGCGTACTGTCGACTCGTGATCCATTGGAGACCGCGATCGCCGTGGCCTCACCCAGCGTCGGTGCGGTGATGAAAATCTCTCGTTTGGTTTCACTTTCGATCAAGCGGTCCTGATTCTCGGCCAGCCTGCGTCGCAGATCGGCAAGCTGCTTGCTCTGGTTGAACGGCAGCTCGACCAGTTCCGCCCGCAGCCTGGCGCTTTCGGCACGCACCGTGAGCAGCGAGCGATTCAGCTCTTCGCCCCGCAGGCGCATGTCCAGAACTGCATCCTGCTTTTCCTGAAGCTGGTCACGGGACACGTAGTCCTGACGTTGCAGGTTGGCGTAGCGCTCGGCAAGGCCCTTGGTCAAAGCCAGCCGCTGACGCGTCAGGTCGATTTGCGCGAGTATTTTCTGCTGCTCGGTTTCAAGCGCCGCGACCTGACGTTTCTTGCCCTCCAGCTCCTGAAGATGCAGAGCGAGCGTCTCGTCGATTTCCTGAGAGAGGCTTTCCTGACGACGTTTGATCGACAGGCTGATCGCCCGTTGCGCGCCACCCGCCTCACCGCTTTGTGTGTCGCTGGACAAGGCCATCAGCACGGCGCCGTCTGTAACGTGTTGCCCCTCGACGATGTCGAGCCGGGTGATCACGCCAGCTTGTGGTGAGTAGATCCTGATCAGGCCGGTTTCAGGCAGCAGTACGCCGCTTGCGGCTGTACGTTTGGTGTAGGTGGCGAAGGTCAGGAACAGGCCCATGCTGATGCAAAACAGCAACGCCATCGCAGCGGCCAGCCTCATCGACAATGGACTGACCAGCAAAACCGTCCCCAACGTACTGCGCTTTTGCGCATCAAGCGCTTCAGGTCGAAAGAGCATGAATGACCATCGCTTCAATCATCAGGAATGTTCCATAAAACAGGCACCGCAAACGGACCACGCATTACAGTCTGAACCGCCCCGGGTTTCTCGGAGACTCCAACCTTTGAGAGGATGGAGCGATGAAAAAACTACCGAA
>NZ_LKBW01000303.1 GCF_002699855.1 Pseudomonas amygdali
CCGAGTCTGCCCAGGTGGCATGACTCAAACAAAAGGGTCTCCGAGAAACCCGGGGCGGTTCAGATGGCCGAAGTCGAAGCGTTTCTCGAAGCCATCGACAATCACGACGACGTGCAGAACGTGTACGTGGGTCTTGCAGGCTGATCACTGTGTAATGGAGCGCTTTACGCGCTCCATGCTTTTATCTGTAGAAGAATCTCCGCCAGTGACGGTCGTCGCTGGCAATCAGTCTGTACGCAACTCGCCTGAAGCGCCCTTAGCCCCTCGATGACGTTCTGGTTCTGCTCATCTGCATCGCAACGCTCCAGCAATTCTCCCAGCAAGATACCGAATGCCCGTGTTTCGATGCGCTCCAGCGCCTTTCCCTGTACCGCTGACGGGTGAAACGACGCCGCGCCGAAGTCGCTCAGCAGGCAGTTGCCATCTTCCTGCACAAGAATGTTGTGGCCATAGAGATCGCCATGCGTGATGCCGTTGGCATGCAGGTGCGCAGTGACCGACGCGATGCCTTCGGCGATACGTAACAGTACCGGCAGCGAAAAGCGTGTTTCGCGGGCATAGACATCGCGGGTGCAGGACTCCAGGCTCGGCGGCCCGGCAAGATTGCCGAAGTCGGGCGCTATCAGTTCCATGACCAGGCCACGCTGTTGATCGGGATGCCCGCTGATTTGCCCGAGCCCCTCGATCAGGTTGGCGTGACGGCCAGCGGCGATGCAGGCGGCCATTTCATTGAGCGGTGAGCCATCGCTGGTGACACTGCCTTTGTACAGCTTGACCGCCGTCATTCGCTCATTGTTTGCGTGCTGCCAGAGCGCCTGCTGAATGATCCCGGAAGCGCCTTCGCCCAAGCGCTGACCGATGCTCAACTGATGCCACGGGATCTGACGGATCGGCTCGGCACGGTGCTCGGCGCACAGTGGATTGTCGGCATAGGCAAGCCATGCCAGGGCAGGCAGGCTCAGCAGCCAGTCCGGCAGCTCGGTCAGGCGATTGGCCGAAATGCGGATCAGCTCCAGTTTGTGGCAATCAGCGAGGGTCGCGGGCAGCGTACGCAAGCGATTGCCAGCGAGCATAAGCTTTTGCAGGTTCGGGCGACGGCCCAGTTCATCAGGTAGGTACTCGATACAGTTATCGGTCAGTATCAGCCAGCGCAGGCGCGGTGGCAGTGCTGCGGCGCTGACCTGTTCAATGCGATTGGCCTTGAGGCCGACAATCTGCAGCTGCTGGCATTGGCCGATGCTTTCCGGCAGGTGCGTGAACGCGTTGTCTGACGCGAACAGCACGCGCAGCCGGGTAAGGCGGCACAGGTCGTCAGGCAGCGAAGTCAACGAGTTGCCGCTGAGGTTTAATACTTCCAGGGTGTCCGCCAGGTCGAATACCTCGACCGGGAATTCGCTCAGGCCGCAGGAAAGGTCAAGCCGTTTGATACCTGCCAGCTTGCCGGCGCGTAGATCTGCGAGGGTGTGCATGAATAGGCTCGGTCATTGATATCGGACAAGGCGCGCATCATAACGGGAGTTTCAGCCACTGACTGCAGCAAGTGTTGCCTCAACTCAGGCAGCGCTCGACCCATTGACGCACGCGTTCGGGCGTGGGGGCCGATTCGGAATACAGAATCCGGTAGATCATCGGCGCAACGATGGCATCAATCAGGTCGTCGGCGGTCGGCGAGGCTTCGCCGCGAGCCGTCGCACGATCAATCATGACCTGCAATTGCTCACGGACCATTGCCGCGCACCTGCCTACACAGCCAGAGGTGCTGGCGACCACATCGCGCGTCAGGGCGCGACCTGGAGTCGAAGACATTTCGTCGAGATACATTTCGCTCCAGGTCAGCAGGTCCTGGTGCAGACTGCCTTGATCTATTGGCGCATCAGGGCGCAGATGCTCAATGGCAGCGTCTGCCAGCAAGGTGGTCAAGTCACCCCAGCGGCGATAAATGGTCGACGGCGTAACGCCCGCCCGGAGCGCGATCATTGGCACGCTGAGCGCCGAACGATCATGCTCCAGCAACAAATCGCGGACCGCGCGGTGAATGGATTCCTGCACTCGGGCGCTGCGGCCTCCGGTGCGTACTGCTTCTTTGATAGCCATACGGCGGACCTTAACACAAAGTATTTGCTTTAAGCGCTCCTGCGTCGCACACTCCGCAAAAGCTAATTTATGGCTTTAACAGGTTGCATTGGCGGAGAGCGTATTCATGTCCCTTCCTTCACAAGGTTCGACGCTATCAGATCTCAAGTCTGATGGCCGGGCGCGAAGCCATCTCGGGTTTCTGGCCTTCACTACACTGTGCTTCTTTGCCGCGTCCAGCACACCCACGCCGCTTTATCACCTGTATCAGGAGGCATGGGGCTTCTCGTCCGGCGTGCTCACCCTGATTTTTGCAGTGTATGCATTCAGCCTGCTGGCCGCCTTGCTGATCGGTGGCTCGTTGTCTGATTACCTGGGGCGGCGTCCGGTGATTTTCGGTGCCTTGCTGCTGCAAATCGTTTCGATGTTGCTGTTCATTTTTGCCAGCGATGTTAGCTGGCTGATGGCCGCGCGTCTGTTGCAGGGGTTTGCTACAGGACTTGCTGCCAGTGCATTGGGGGCTGCCTTGCTGGACAGCGATTCAGTCAAAGGGCCGCTGATCAACAGCATCTCGCCCATCCTCGGCATGGCGGTGGGGGCACTGGGCACGGCACTGCTGGTGCAGTTCGCGCCGTTGCCACTGGTGCTGGGTTACTGCTTCCTGTTGGACGCCTTTGTGGCGCAAGCGATTTACCTTGGCCGAGTGGAAGAAACCGTCAGCCGCCAGCCAGGCGTCTGGCAATCCCTCAAGCCATCGCTGCACGTTCCGCAGCAGTCGCGGCGCATGTTATGGCTGGTACTGCCGGTGGATATAGCAGCCTGGGCACTGGGCGGTTTTTTTCTGTCGCTGAGCCCATCCTTGCTGGCAGCGGCGACTGGCTTGAACTCGCCACTCAACGGTGGCCTGGCGGTTGCGGCGCTGACGCTCAGTGGCGCGCTGGCGATTCTGAGCTTGCGTCAGCGCGAGCCGGTGCTGGGATTGTGGGTAGGCGCAAGCTTTTTGCCGCTCGGTGTGGCGGTCATTCTACTGGCGGTCAACCTGGGCATGTTGTGGCTGTTCTTCGTCGGTGCCGTGGTGGCGGGCATCGGTTTCGGATCAAGTTTTCTGGGCGCACTGCGGATGCTCATGCCAACCGCGCATGCCCATGAGCGGGGTGGGCTGATGTCAGCCTTTCTGGTACTCAGCTACCTGGCCTTCTGCATACCGGCACTGGTTGCCGGGTTCTTTGCCCACTCGGCAGGGCTGGTGATGACCAGCAATGTCTACGGAGCAGGGGTGATCACGCTGGCATTAATCGCATTGGCGAGTTTGATCGTACGCCGTACAGCCAGCAAAAACAAAAATGCCCACGTTTAAGTGGGCATCTCGGCTTGCCGACAGGCGGGAGTCTTCAGCGCAGGTCGTTAACCATCTCGGCCAGCACGGTCAATACATCCCCGGCCAGTTGCGCCGAGCGTTCGCCTGACCATCCTGTTACCGGGTCCGGCGCGTTATCGTGGTCCTTGAACGGCATCTCCAGCGTCAGCGCCAGGCATTTATAGCGTTCGCCCACGGCATTTGCCGCCAGGTTCACATTGGCCTGGCCGGGTGCGCTGCGCGGGTAGCCGTAGACCGTCTGGAAGCTGTCGCTAACCTCGCACAGACGGCTGCGAAAGCGCTCTTCAAGCTGGCGTTGATGCGCGGTGTACCACGGGTTGCCCTCACACGCGGCGGTGAATACGTAGGGGATTTCCTCGTCACCGTGCACGTCGAGGAACATGTCCACGCCGTATTTTTCCATCTGCTGCTTGATGAAAAAGACTTCCGGGCTTTGTTCTTCAGTGCTGTCCTGCCACGCGCGGTTGAGATCCTTGCCGTTGGCATTGGTACGCAAGTGGCCATGAAAGGCGCCGTCCGGGTTGACGTTAGGCACCAGATACAGGTTCGCGTTGGCGAGTAATTGCTGCAGCACTGCGTCGTCTTTTTGCTGAAGGCGTTCGATCACGCCTTCCATGAACCATTCAGCCATGTGCTCGCCGGGATGCTGCTGGGCAATCATCCAGATCTTGCGCTTGCCTTCGGCACCGTCACCTTTGCGCAGCAGCTGAATATCACGACCCTCGACACTTTTGCCGACAGCCAGCAAGTGTGCGCCGGCCTTTTCCTGTGCCTGTTCGATCAGCCGGTCATGGCGCTCACGGCTGTAGGGTTCGAAATACGCAAACCAGACCTGCGGTTGGTCAGGCGCAAGGCTGAAGTTCAGTGCCTTGCCGTCAAAACCGGACGGCACCCGAAACCAGCTCTGCTGGTCGTAGGACGCTACGGCGTTGTAGCCGGTCCAGGCATTGTTGAAGGTGGACTCGCTGGCATTGGTCAGGCTGAAACCATAGGTTTGGCCGACGTTCAGGCCGTCAGCCTTGAAATGAAACCACTGGAAATGCGCGCTTTGCGTGTCTGGCCGGATCGCCAGGCTTATATGCGCGGGGTCGCTTGCGTCGAGAACCTGAATATTGCCACTGTCGAAATCTGAACTGATCGTGAGGGTCAAGATAGGTGCCTGCTTACGTAGATGCCTTTTCAGGCCGCTACTGTACACCGATCAACCGGGCACCTTGCGACGTAAACTTCATCGCAGCGGTCATCCTGTGTCAGGAAATAGCCTCGGCGGTGACCATCAGGCTGCAGATGAATGCCGTCAGCAGGCACCACACTAGATAGGCACGTCGCTTGCGCCGATGCCAGCCGGACGCACCGAGCAACAGGGCGGGTGCCTGCAACTGGCGCCACATGCGCTCGCTGTTCTGGAACGCTGAGAGGTGTGCAGCATCGGCGTCCAGCCAGTGGCGAAATTCGATGCGTTCACTGGCCGTTGCAGCAGGGCTCTGCAAGTGCACATACCAGCGGCTGGCCTGGTCCTGAATGGCACGGCTGTCATCGGTGCTCTGAAGATGTGCCTTGCCCAGTGCGCGAAGCATCGCGCGCTCTACCCGGGCGATATCGACATTCATGAAACGGGCGATGTCGGCATACGCCAGACCGTCGAGCCGACTGAGCAGAAATATCTGCCGGGTACGGCGCGAAAGCTTGCCAAGCCGGTGGCCGAGTTCGATGACCTGCGGCGCGGGTTGCGGCTCAGGCAGGCGGGCGGGGAGGTGCAGCAAAGAAGGGAGCTGATTACTCATGATGTATCGCTCGCTGATCTTCCACGGGGATTGTTCCTTGCAATGACAGGCATCGTCCGTTACAAGAGTAGACTAGTGAATACGAGAATCATTCTCAAGTGAAAAGTTGCAGCATTTACTTTTTATATGCCTTATCCGGGCATTTTCGCTGCAAAAACATGACCCGTAGCAGGGTTGCTTTGCTATGATCTGCGCCATTGCTACACACCTGCGCAGTACCCAGACTTCATTAGCCTGAAGCAGCGAAACCAAAAGAAAGAACCAAAAAAAGACCCGGCAAAAAGCCGGGTCAAAAACCGTGATTAGCCTGATGAGGAGATAATCAGGAAGCCGACCTAAGACTTCCAGGTTATCCAGCGGATCTCGCGACCCGCTGATGCAATAATAATCATTATCATTTGCAAGTCAAATGTTTTTATTGCCCTCATCGACCCAGATAATCCGCCAGCGCCTGCTCGGCGGATTTTTCTTTTTCGTTCCCACCCTACACCCTCTAGTCCAGCGGCAACTCCGTGGTGCGTTTCACCGTGCTCATGGCAATGTTCGAATGGGCCTCATGTACGTGCGGCAACTGCAGCAAATGATCGCGCAGGAAGCGCTCATAGCTGGCGATGTCCTGGGCAACCACCTTGAGCATGAAATCCATCCCCCCGGCCATGGTGTAGCACTCGAGCACCTCCGGGTGGCCGATGATCGCTTCTTCGAATTCGGCCAGATAGCGCCGGCCATGGCCCGACAGCTTGACCTCGACAAACACGGTCATGCTCAGGCCGAGCTTCTGAGTGCTGAGCAGGGCGACAGTGCGTTCTATCACTCCGTCTTCCTGAAGCCGGTGGATGCGCCGCCAGCAGGGCGATTGCGATAACTCGACCCGTTCGGCGATTTCTGCCGCCGACAGGCTGGCGTCATGTTGCAGTAGACGAAGAATCTTGCGATCGATGGGGCTCAATTTAGGCTGCATGAATTGACCTTGTTTTTTGTTCTGGTCGAAAAAAGCATGCTCAATATCAGCAGATTTGCACGCATTTAGAAAGAAAAAGCCTCTTTGCTGCTGGCAGTCTAATGGCAAGGCTGCCGGGTTGGACCGTCCCTGCGCAAAAGCCTGACACCTATAAGAACAAGACAAGAACAAGAGAGGTATCCGCATGTCTCTGGCTGATATTCGTCTGGATGATAAATACCGGCTTGCCACCGGTAATCTGTACCTGACCGGCACACAGGCCCTGACTCGCCTGCCGATGCTGCAAAAACAACGTGATGAAGCGCAGGGCCTGAATACCGCCGGTTTTATTTCCGGCTATCGCGGCTCGCCGTTGGGCAATCTGGACAAAAGCCTTTGGGACGCCAAGGACTACCTGCAACAAAACGCCATCCATTTTCAGCCGGGCATCAACGAAGAACTGGCGGCTACGGACGTCTGGGGCAGTCAGCAGGTCAACCTGTTCCCCCACGGCAAATACGATGGCGTGTTTGCCCTCTGGTACGGCAAAGGCCCGGGCGTGGACCGTTGCGGGGATGTCTTCAAGCACGGCAACTCGGCAGGCGTTGCAGCCAATGGCGGTGTGCTGATTCTTGCGGGCGATGACCACGGCTGCAAATCATCGACCATTGCCCATCAGAGCGAACATGCGTTTATCGCTTCGATGATCCCGGTACTCAACCCCAGCAATGTTCAGGAAATTCTCGACTACGGCATCATCGGCTGGGAATTGTCGCGTTACAGCGGTTGCTGGGTGGCGATGAAGACCATTGCCGAGAACGTGGATTCTTCAGCCGTGGTCGAGGTTGACCCGTTGCGGGTCAAAACGCGCATTCCGGAAGATTTCGCACTGCCGGAAGGCGGTTTGCACATCCGCTGGCCGGATCCGCCGCTGGCCCAGGAAGCGCGGCTCAACACCTACAAGATCTACGCGGCCAGGGCCTTCGCGCGTGCCAATCAGCTCAACAAGGTGGTTATCGATTCTGCGCAGCCCAGGCTGGGCATCATTACTACCGGCAAGTCCTATCTGGATGTGCGTCAGGCGCTTGAAGAGCTGGGTATCGATCAGGAGCTGTGCGACCGGGTCGGGATTCGCGTGCTCAAGGTCGGCATGAGCTGGCCGCTGGAACCGGTCTCGGTGCACGACTTTGCCGAAGGGCTGGACGAAATTCTGGTGGTCGAGGAAAAACGCAGTGTCATAGAAGATCAACTGACCGGGCAGCTTTACAACTGGCCCGTGGACCGCCGCCCGGTGGTGGTCGGTGAGTTCGATGAACAGGACCGTTCACTGCTGCCGAACCTCAGCGAACTGACCCCGGCGATGATCGCCAGGGTCATCGCCAAGCGTCTTGCTCCGTTCTACAGCAGCCCGCAGATCGAGGCACGTCTACAGTTTCTCAGCGACAAGGAGCAGGCGCTTCAGGCTCCGCTGTTCAACACCCAGCGCACTCCGCATTTCTGTTCCGGCTGCCCGCACAACACGTCGACGCGTGTGCCGGAAGGCAGTCGCGCCCTGGCCGGGATCGGTTGCCATTACATGACCATCTGGATGGATCGGGAAACCGATACCTTCACCCAGATGGGCGGCGAGGGCGTGACCTGGATCGGTCAGGCACCGTTCACCGAAACACCTCACGTCTTCCAGAATCTGGGCGACGGCACGTACTTTCATTCCGGGCATCTGGCGCTGCGTGCAGCCGTGGCCTCCAAGGTCAATATCACCTACAAGATCCTCTACAACGATGCTGTTGCCATGACCGGTGGCCAGCCAATCGACGGAGTACTGCGCGTCGATCAACTGAGCCGCCAGGTGTTCAACGAGGGCGTGCAGCGTATTGCGCTGGTCTCCGACGAGCCTGACAAGTACCCGGGTCGACAGAATTTCGCGCCGATTACTACCTTTCATCATCGGCGTGATCTGGACAGCGTGCAGCGCGAGCTGCGTGAGTTCAAAGGCGTATCGGTGATCATCTACGATCAGACCTGCGCGACTGAAAAGCGCCGCCGTCGCAAACGCGGCACCATGCCGGATCTGGAAAAGCGTGCGTTGATCAATCCGGCTGTATGTGAAGGCTGCGGCGACTGTGGGGTTAAATCCGGTTGCCTGTCTGTGCTGCCCAAGGAAACGGCTCAGGGCCGCAAGCGCGAAATCGATCAGAACGCCTGTAACAAGGATTTCAGCTGCGTCGAAGGTTTCTGCCCAAGCTTCGTCACCGTGCATGGCGGCAAGCTGCGCAAGCCGGCATTGCCCAAGCAAGTCGAGGCGTTCGCTCGCTTGCCCGAACCTGTACTGCCGTCGCTGGAGCGACCGTTCAATATTTTGTTGCCGGGGGTTGGCGGAACAGGCGTAACCACCGTCGGTGCGATGCTGGGTTATGCCGCGAATCTGGAAGGCAAGGGTTGCAGCGTGCTCGATCAGGCCGGGTTGGCACAGAAATTCGGCCCGGTGGTCAGCCACATCCGTATTGCAGCGCGTCAGCAGGATTTGTTCGCGGTGCGTATCGCGGCCGGGGAGGCGCATCTGTTGCTGGGGTGTGACCTGCTGGTAGCGGCCGGGCCGGATGCGATTGCCAAGCTCGACAGCAAGATTTCCCACGCGGTGGTCAACAGCCAGCAAACGCCGACTGCCGAGTTTACGCGCAACCCGGATGCCGTGTTTCCGGCCGAGGCCATGAAGCAGACTATCATCGAGTCGGTCGGCGCTGCGAAGACCCACTTCGTCGAAGCCACATCGCTGGCCACCCGGCTGATGGGCGACAGCATCGCCAGCAACCTGTTCATGCTCGGTTACGCGTTTCAGCTGGGCCTGATTCCGCTGACCTCGGCGGCCATCGAAAAGGCGATCGAACTCAACGGGGTGGCGGTCAATCTCAATCAGCAGGCGTTTCTCTGGGGCCGTCGTACCGCGCATGATCCTGCGGCGGTCGAAGCCTTCGTCAATCCGCAGCAGAAGGTCAGCGAGCCGCAGCAGCCAATGGACCTTGATCAGCGTATTCAGAGCAATGTCGAAACCTTGAAGGCGTATCAGAACGGCGCCTATGCCAAGCGCTATGTGGAGTTGCTGCAACGTGTGCGCGATACCGAATCACGCGTGTTTCCCGGTCAGCAGCCGATGCTCTCTGAAGCGGTTGCGTTCAACTATTTCAAATTGCTGGCCTATAAGGATGAATACGAAGTGGCACGGCTGTACAGCAACGGCGAGTTTACCCGCCAGTTGGAAGCGCAGTTTGAAGGCGATTATCGGCTGGAATTCCACTTGGCCCCGTCATGGTTGGCAAAACGCGATCCGCACAACGGCCTGCCGCGCAAACGCAGTTTCGGCCCCTGGATGCTGCGCGCCTTCAATGTATTGGCGAAATTCAAATTCCTCCGTGGCACAGCTCTCGATCCGTTCGGCCACAGCCTTGAGCGCAAACAGGAGAGGGAGCTGATTGACGGTTACGTGCGTGACATCGAACTGATTCTTCAGCACCTGCAAGCACAGAATCGCCATACCGCCTTGAACCTGGCACGTCTGCCGGAGCGAATTCGTGGTTATGGCTATATCAAGGAGCGCGCCATGAAAGCGGCTGCATTGCAGGCCGACATTCTGCGCAAGAGTCTGGAAAGTGGCGAAGTGGCTGCACCGAAGTTGTACGAGGCGGCTGCCTGACGGGAAGCAGCGACCGGGGGTGATCCGCTGTTCAGTGCCGGGAGTACCGCCTTCGCCAATATCAGTTCGGTCTGAACAGGTGTGCATGCCCGGCGCGGTACAGCGAGGACTCGCTGAACGTGTCGTCGGCAAGCACATGTCCGACCAGAATCAATGCAGTGCGACGAAAGCCTTTGGCCTGCACTTTGTCGTGAATGTCCGCCAGTGTGCCAACTGCCCAGTCCTGATCCGGCCAACTGGCGCGGTGCACCACGGCAATCGGGCAATCGGCTCCGTAATGTGGAACGAGCTCGTCGACAATCCGCTGCAGGTTGTTCACACCCAGATGAATTGCCATGGTTGCCCGGTGACCGGCCAGACTGGCCAGCTCCTCGCCGCTGGGCATTGAGGTCTTGTCGGCATAGCGAGTCAGAATCACGCTTTGCGAAACATCCGGCAGGGTTAGCTCGACGCCCAGCAGCGCAGCGCAGGCAGCGGTCGCGGTGACGCCGGGAATGATTTCGAATGGAATACCCAGTTCCCGCAGATGGCGGATCTGCTCGCCGATGGCGCCATACAGGCTCGGGTCGCCGGAATGCACACGAGCAACGTCCTGGCCCTGCGCATGCGCGGCCTTTATCAGTTCTATGATCTGCTCCAGATGCAGCTCGGCGCTGTTGGTCACCTGCATGGCCTGATGACCCTCCAGCACGGCGAGCGGCACCAGTGAGCCTGCATAGATAATGACTGGGCATGTGCGAATCAGGCGTTGCCCCTTGACGGTGATCAGCTCGGGATCGCCAGGACCGGCACCGATGAAATAGACAGTCAATGAATTCTCCGGAGTGGATGAGCGCGGGGAGATTATCCGCTGTGTGCAGGGCTGATTGCCAAGGCAAATGTGGCGTTGGCGCTTTTCTGCCGTTCGATCAGCAGGGTGGCGGTGCCGTCTCCCAGTTGCGCGGCCAGCGCCAGTGCCGAACCTTCGGCGACACCGTGACAGCCCGTGGTCTGGAAGACCTGCGCAGAACGATGGGTGAGGTGCAGCTCCCACGCAACCAATTGCGCTGCGTTGAAGAACACCAGCGGCACTGCCAGTTGCGCGGCCAGTTCAAGCAGGCCCGGTTCCTGGTCTTTCAGGTCGATACATGCCAGCGCAGTGACGCTGGCAATCTCCAGGTCGATCACGCGAAGGCTGTTCTCGATCAGCTCGCGCAACGTCGCTGCGGAGCAACCGCGCCGACAACCCAGCCCGGCCACCAGTGAGGCGCCGGGCTGAACGGTCGGTGAATCAGGCCTTATGCAGGTCGGCATCGTTTCTGCGGAACAGCCAGGCACTGATCAGCCCCATCGCGACCCAGAACAACGCGTTGGTCAATAGCGAGGCGATCATGAATTGCGATTCCAGAGCTTTGGGTGCCATGCTCTGATGGACCAGCGGCTGTGGTGCGCCGATCACGTGAGGAACGACCAGAATCGCCACGCCCAGCACTTTTAGCAGCCAGTTCTGACCAAATACCAGCAAGGCCAGCCCGGCGGCAGTCGATGCGGCCGTACCTATCCACCAGGCCTGACGCTGACTCAGTTCGGCGGCAGCTGTGCCGGGCAATTCAGGTGGCAGGCCAAGCGTGGGTGCCAGCACAAAAACCGCGAAACCGGCCAGCCCCCACCATACGCCTTGCACCGTGCGGCCCGGCGCACGCAGGGTGTAAAGCCCGGCAAGCATCAGGGCGAAGCCTACTGCGACCACCAGGTTGCCGCCCGTGGTGGACAGCACGCGCTGCCAGCCGTTTTCAGGTTCCCAGGCAGCTTCTTCATGCGCATGACTGTGTTCGGCAGTCGCGCCGTCAGCATGCTCATGGACCTGTTCGGCAGATGCGTTTTCGTAAGTTTCGGCCTGCTGGATCAGTGGCACCACCCAGAAGCTTTGCAGCACGGTCAGCAGCAGGGCCGCAAGCAGGCCCGTGAACCCGGCAGTTTGTGCGATTCGCTTGAACATTGTGGAGTCCTTAATGGCAAGGAAAGGCAGCGCTGTGACGTGTATCGTGTGCGGCGTTGTGTACGGCCGCGATGTGCGAGAAACCGGCGAAGTACACCAGACATGCACCCAGCAGCGCAGCGCTGATGGCGGCTGTCAGGCGTTGAGTGCGTGTGGAGCTGGTAGTGGCGGCGTGGCTGCTGCTGATGGTCGACATGGCGATCCCTCTTGGTGATTGGCAAGCGGGCCACGCGCAAAGGAACCTGCCGGCAGACGCCGAAGGTTTCAACTGCGCCCGCCCACCGCGGGTTTGTCATTCAACGATGTCGGGCCGGTCTCCGGGCTCGCGAGGGGCTCAAACGTCGCGCGTTCAAGGCCTGCAAGGTCACCTTCCCATACCGTGGCACAGTGGATAAGACCTTCTCTCGCTTACCGTTGCGGGGGCAGCACCGGACTTGCTCGACAGCGTGAGCGCACCGGTTTCCCGTTTCACCCCGTGAGGGGCACCCGAAACAAGGCGTACAGGAGAGCATGGGCGGCGGGGAATCGTCAATCTGAACGATTGACCTGTCTGCGGTCACTGCGTAGCCTTGCCGGTTCGAGGTTCTCCATGCGTAAAGCGTTACACATGGAGCTAAGACGGGAATGCGGTACACGCCGCAGCTGCCCCCGCAACTGTAAACGGTGAGGTTCATTGCACAGCCACTGCTACGGCGGGAAGGCGCGATGAATGCGTGTCGGCACGGTCTTGATTGCCTGCCACATGCCGCCGTGAGCCAGGAGACCTGCCTCGAACCGGGCTGACCAAAAGGCCTGCGAATTCTCACTACAACCGGGCGGGGTGATCCGGTGGCGATCCGATCCGTGTGCCAGGCATGCGGTTCTCGTCCTGTTTGCCCGCCGCATTGCCAAAGGGCACCTGATGAAAACACTGGCCAAGCTTCCCGTCACCATCGTCACCGGCTTCCTCGGCTCGGGCAAAACCACCCTGCTGCGGCACATGCTCGATAACGCCGAAGGGCGGCGCATCGCGGTCATCGTCAATGAATTCGGTGAACTGGGCATCGACGGAGAAATCCTTAAGCAGTGCACCATCGGTTGCACCGAAGAAGAGGCCAACGGCCGGGTATATGAGCTGGCCAACGGCTGCCTGTGCTGCACGGTGCAGGAAGAGTTCTTCCCGGTGATGCGCGAGCTGGTGGCTCGCCGTGGCGATCTGGACCACATCCTGATCGAAACCTCGGGGCTGGCATTGCCCAAGCCGCTGGTTCAGGCTTTTCAGTGGCCGGAAATTCGCAACGCCTGCACGGTCGATGCGGTGATCACTGTCGTCGACAGCCCTGCGGTATTGGCCGGTACGTTTGCTGCGTTCCCCGATCAGGTCGATGCGCAGCGCAAACTCGACCCGAATCTGGACCATGAGTCGCCTCTGCACGAGCTGTTCGCTGATCAACTGGCCAGCGCCGATCTGGTGATCCTCAACAAGGCCGACATGATCGACGCCGAAGGTCTGGCAGCGGTGCGTGCCGAAGTTGCCGAAGAACTGCCGCCAGCCGTCAAGGTGATTGAAGCCAGCAGCGGTCGTCTGCCGATCAGCGTACTGCTGGGTGTTGGCGCCGAGTCCGAGCTGCACATCGATGGTCGCAAGACCCACCATGATCATCACGACAATGACGATCATGATGACCACGATCACGATGCTTTCGATTCGATTTCCCTGAAATTGCCTCAGGCCGATGAAAAGTTGTTGCTCGACGCACTGAATCAACTGGTCGTGCAGCACGGCATTCTGCGCGTGAAGGGCTTCGCGGCCATTCCCGGCAAGCCGATGCGCCTGCTGATCCAGGGTGTGGGTACGCGTTTCGACAAGCACTTCGACCGCGCCTGGCGCGCCGACGAAGAGCGTGCCACGCATCTGGTGCTGATTGGTCAGGAGCTGGATGCCGTGGCCCTGCAAGCGCAGCTCAACGCTGCAGTTGTCGGCTGACCCCATGCATTTACTGAGAACCCAGCCCGGCGGTTTCGTACCCGACGACAGCATTGCCGATCTGGGCCAGACCCCGGCCGAGCTGGTGATTCTCTGTAGCGGAGACTCCAGCCTGGCGCTGCTGGCCGAAGCTGCACGCCAGCTTCCTGACGACTACCCGAGCCTGCGTCTGGCCAACCCCATGCAGGTACAGAATCACGCCTCTGTCGACTTGTACGTCGATGAGGTGCTGCGCCACGCAAAGGTCATTCTGATTTCCCTGCACGGTGGCATCGGTTACTGGCGTTACGGCGTCGAGCGGCTGATGGAGCTGGCGGCACGCGGGGTTCAGGTCATTCTGGTGCCAGGTGATGATCGTCCCGATCCTGAACTGAGCGACCTGAGCACAGTGCCTGCCGCAGAACGCGACCGGCTATGGCAGTTTCTGCGTCAGGGCGGCTTGCAGAATGCGCTGGAAATGTATAGTTGCATGGCCAGTCGCTGGCTGGACCGGGACTATTCCTGGACCGAGCCCCAACCGTTGCCACGCACAGCCATTTACCACCCTCGACTGGCAAGTGCGCAGCTCACCGATTGGCAAGCCGACTGGGTTGCAGGACAGCCCGTCGTGGCGCTGCTGTTCTACCGCTCGCACTTGCAGGCCGCCAATACCGGTTTTATCGACGAGTTCTGTGCGCGCTTGCAGGCGCACGGCATCAACCCGCTACCCATAGCCGTGGCCAGCCTCAAGGAGCCCGGCTGTTTCACTCAGGTGGAGGACTGGCTGGACGAGGCTGAAATCGAGCTGATCCTCAACACCACAGGCTTTGCCCAGTCGAGTCCGGAAGCGCCGCATCTGCGCCCGTTTCGGCGCAACGTGCCGGTCATTCAGGCGATCTGCGCGCAGGACAACGAACCTGCCTGGCAGGCCAGCGAACAGGGCCTTGGTGCGCGCGATCTGGCGATGCACATTGCCTTGCCGGAGCTGGACGGGCGGATCATCAGTCGGCCGATCAGTTTCAAGGACCTGGCCTGGCGCAGCGAGCGCAGCCAGTCGGACGTGGTGTGTTACCGCGCCCAGCCGGACAGGATGGATTTTGTCGCGCAACTGGCGCGGCGCTGGATCGAACTGGCGCGGCTGCCCAACGGCGACAAGCGTGTGGCGTTGATCCTGGCCAACTATCCGACCCGCGACGGGCGCATCGGCAATGGTGTGGGGCTCGACACGCCTGCTGCGGCGCTGAACATCCTGCGCGCCATGCAGGCCGAGGGTTATCCGCTGGCACAGTTGCCGGACAGCGGCACCGAGCTTATCCAGCAATTGCTGGGTGGCGTGACCAATGATCTGGACAGCATTGACCTGCGGCCCTGCCAGCAAAGCATGGCACTGGAGGAATACCTGGCGGCGTTCAACGAGCTGCCGCAGGAAAACCGTGATGCCGTGAATGCCCGCTGGGGCGCGCCGGACAGCGATCCGATGTTTCGCAGTGGCAGAATGATGATTGCCGGGCTGCGCTTTGGCCTGACCTTCGTTGGCATTCAGCCTGCGCGTGGCTATCAGGTCGACCCCAGCTCGGTGTACCACGACCCGGATCTGGTTCCGCCCCACGGTTATCTGGCGTTTTACTTCTGGCTGCGCAAGGCGTACGGCGCTCATGCCGTGGTGCATGTCGGCAAACACGGCAACCTTGAGTGGCTGCCGGGCAAGGGCGTCGGCCTGTCCCGAACCTGCTGGCCGGACGCCGTACTGGGCGCGATGCCGAACATCTATCCATTTATCGTCAATGATCCGGGCGAGGGCGCACAGGCCAAACGGCGCACTCAGGCGGTGATCATCGATCACTTGATGCCGCCCCTGACCCGTGCGGAAACCTATGGCCCGCTGCGCAATCTGGAACTGCTCGCCGACGAGTTCTATGAGGCGCAACTGCTGGATCCGCGCCGCGCGCGCGAGCTGCAACGGGATATTCTCGAACTGGTCCGTGAAACCCATATAGATCGCGAGCTGGCTCTGGGCGAGAACCTCGACAGCGATGCCGATGCGGCGCTGTGGCTGCCGCGTCTGGACACTTACCTGTGTGACCTGAAAGAGTCGCAGATTCGCGATGGCCTGCACATCTTCGGTCAGTCGCCGCAAGGCCGCCTGCGCACCGACACCTTGCTGGCCCTGCTGCGCATCCCGCGCGGCGACGGGCGCGGCGCGCAGTCGAGTCTGTTACGGGCGTTGAGCAAAGCGTTCGGTCTGGATTTTGACCCCCTGGATTGCGAACTGGCCGAGTCCTGGACCGGCGCGCGTCCCGCTGCGTTGCTGGCGGTCAGCAGTGACCCGTGGCGCACTGCCGGTGATGCGCGTGAACGGCTTGAGCTTTACGCCGCTGCCCTCATCGAACGCGTGACCCAAGGCGAAGCGCTTCATGACCTGCCGGTCGACGATGATCTGGCACTGATCCTCGACAGCCTGCGTGAAGTGGTCGCGCCGCGTCTGGACGCCTGCGGCCCCGGCGAAATGCAGGGCATGCTAGATGCACTGAGCGGCCGCTTCGTTCCGGCAGGCCCCAGCGGCGCGCCGAGTCGGGGGCGTCTGGATGTGCTGCCCACGGGGCGCAACTTCTTTACCGTAGATGTCCGCAATCTGCCGACCACCACGGCGTGGCGTATCGGTTTCCAGTCCGCCAGCCTGTTGCTGGAAAGGCATCTTCAGGACCATGGCGACCACCTGCGTCAGTTGGGGCTGTCAGTCTGGGGCACGGCGACCATGCGCACCGGTGGTGACGATATCGCTCAGGCGATGGCGCTGATGGGCGTACGCCCGGTCTGGGCGACGGGCAGCCAGCGGGTCGATGATTTCGAGATTCTGCCGGTCAGCCTGCTGGACCGCCCGCGAGTGGACGTGACATTGCGGGTGTCGGGCTTTTTCCGTGATGCCTTCGCCAACCTTATCAAGCTGTTCGACGCTGCGGTGCAGGCAGTTGCCGCGCTGGACGAGCCGGACGACCTGAACCCGCTGGCGGCCAGGGTGCGAGAAGAACGCCAAGGTTTTATCGCAGAAGGGTTGAGCGAAGACGAAGCGGCACGTCAGGCGGGCTGGCGGATCTTCGGTGCCAAGCCCGGTGCCTATGGCGCTGGCGTGCAGGGCGCGATCGACGGCCGTCTGTGGCAGAGCCGTGAGGACCTTGCCGAGGTTTACCTGAACTGGGGCGGCTACGCCTATGGCGCTGCCGATGAAGGTACGCCTGCGCGTAAGCGCTTTGCCCAGCGTCTGTCTCAGGTACAGGCCGTGCTGCAGAATCAGGACAATCGCGAACACGACCTGCTTGATTCAAACGATTATTACCAGTTTCAAGGCGGCATGCTCGCGGCTTCGGAAACCCTCAGCGGGCAGAAGACCGCCAGTTACCATGGCGATCACAGCCAGCCGGACCTGCCGAAAATCCGCACCCTGAAGGAAGAGCTGAACCGGGTGATACGCTCGCGCGCAGCGAATCCGAAATGGATCGACGGGGCCAGACGTCATGGCTACAAAGGCGCGTTCGAGATGGCCGCCACGGTGGATTTCCTGTTCGCCTTCGATGCGACGACCGAGCTGATCGATGATCACCAGTACGCGCTGCTGGCCGACGCCTATCTGCTTGACCCGGCCACGCGCGATTTCCTCGCCGAGCACAATCCCGATGCCTTGCGCGACATGACCGAGCGCATGCTCGAAGCCCAGCAGCGCGGCCTCTGGCAGGAGCCGGGCGAGTATCAGCAGGCGCTGGAAGACCTGCTCCTGGACATAGAAGAGAATTGATGACCTTGCCTGACCTGAACATCACCGAAACTCCACATTTTCCGCTGGCCGCTGTGGTCGGTGCCGATGACCTGAAGCTGGCGTTGTGCCTGACCGCCATTGACCCGCGCATCGGCGGCGTATTGATCGAAGGGCCTCGGGGCATGGCCAAGTCGACGCTGGCGCGGGGGTTGGCCGATGTGCTGGCCAGTGGTCAGTTCGTCACCTTGCCGCTGGGTGCTACTGAAGAGCGTCTGGTCGGCACGCTGGATCTGGACGCCGCGCTGGCCGAGGGTCGTGCACAATTTTCCCCGGGTGTACTCGCCAAGGCCGACGGCGGTGTGCTGTATGTCGATGAGGTCAATCTGCTCGCCGACCATCTGGTCGACCTGTTGCTGGACGTTGCTGCCAGCGGCGTCAATATGGTCGAGCGGGATGGTATTTCCCATCGCCATGCAGCGCGCTTCGTACTGATCGGCACCATGAACCCGGAAGAAGGCGAATTGCGCCCGCAGTTGCTGGATCGCTTTGGCTTGAACGTCGCATTGAGTGGCCAGACCCAGCCTGCCGAGCGCAGTCAGATCATCCGTCGCCGTCTGGATTTCGACAGCGATCCGGTAATGTTTTGCCAACAATGGCAAGCGCAGCAGGACGCGTTGAAGCTTCGTTGTGAGCAGGCGCGTCAGCTGCTGGCAGGTATCGAGCTGGATGACCATTCATTGGCAATGATCACCGAGCGATGCTTTGCTGCAGGTGTCGACGGTATGCGCGCCGATCTGGTCTGGCTGCGCGCCGCGCGCGCCCATGCTGCATGGCGTGGTGCCGGTCGAATTGAAGAACAGGACATCGAAGCGGTCGCCGAGTTTGCCTTGCGTCATCGGCGGCGCGAGCCAGCCCCGCCACCACAAAACCCGGAAGCGCCGCCGCCCGGATCGTCCAGCAGGCAGGCCGACCCTGAAAGCGGGCAGGGCAACTGGGGCGAGCTGCCCGCCCAGGCCGTCACTACCGGCGCACGCCGCGAAGTGCCGAGCTGGCCAAAAAAGCCTTAGGCATCCGCCCTCGTATCGCGCAGGGGGCGGATGCCGTTCCCCGTCCTGGTCGACTGGCCACTGGCAGACAAGGGGCCATGCGTGCCGGTGCTGATGGCCCGGTGCAATGGTTGTCCACACTGTTGCGCGGTCGGCCGAAAAGCCGCAAGGACCTGATTCGCCAGCCGCGCAGCAGCCGTCCCAGTGAGTTATTGCTGGTGATTGTCGATGCTTCAGCTTCTACACGACGCCATCAGGCGTTGAGCCAGGCGAAGGGGCTGTTGTCGCAATTGTTCGACGATGCGTATCGACGCCGCGCGCGTCTTGCCTTGCTGACCGCCAGCGGTGACACGCCACGCTGGCAACATCAGGGCCTGAAAGCGTCCTCGGTATTGAGTCCATGGCTGGATGCACTGGGTGCGGGCGGCGGCACGCCACTGTCTGCAGCGCTCCAGCAGGCCGGTGAATGGCTGGCAAAGCGGCAAAAACGCTATCCGGCCGAGCAGCAGCGGGTTATGGTGCTGACCGATGGCAGGATCAAGCAGTTACCCGTCCTGCCTGCATTCAATTGCGCGAGTGTGTTGATCGATATCGAGAAAGGCCCGATCCGCTTGGGCAGGGCGCGGGAACTGGCGACCAGCCTGGGGGCTGATTATCAGCACATTGATGAGCTGAAACCGGTTTGAGCTATCAGGTCTGGCAGTTCTGAAACTGCGTGCCAATGCGCTGAAGCATTGGCACGACAGTCAGTTGCAGTGCACGGGCAACGCTCAAACCTGCGTCAGGCTGGCATGGTCCAAGGCTCAAGGTCGTAGCCTTCGTTGCTGATTTCTGCACGCGCCTGTTCCAGAGCGCTGGCCAGTTGCCGCTTGTCTGAATAGGTGCTGCTCGGGATCTGCTTGCGACCGATACGGTTGCTGGTGCGGTCGATCACCGTCAGGCTCAGTTCGCCGTTACCATCCTGTGGTGCCCAGGCAACACACTGGAAGGGTTCAAAAGCGTGTCCAGCGATCAGAAGTGCATCGTTGAAGCGCAGTGGGGCGTTCATGGTTTTTTCCTCAAGTGCCCATATCAATTCAGTCACGGCGGCGGGCTGACCGTCCGGCTGGTTACTTGTGTTGATGAACGACAAGGGGGCATGAGTCACACCCTTCAACGAAAAATATGCGAATTTTTTTCAAGGGTCGCCCGCGTGACCTTGCAAATAAACATCCTTCAGCAGCGACGGCGTTAGTGTTAGAGGGTTATGAGCGTTAGACCCAAACGGTACAACGCTGCGTCAAAAAGTTGCTAGTGTGATAGTTGGGCTCGCCAACATGCTGTTTATGAAAAGCTTTTAAAAATCCCACTCCACGTCGGGCACCAAGGAAACTTCATGCATGGATCGGCCCCAACGCGACGTCTGCTAATCATCGACGGCGGTGACGACTGTCATCCTCTGATCCCTGCTTTGAGTGATGCCGGATGGACGGTGCAGGAAAGCACCTCAGGTTCTACCTTCAATCCCGATCATGACGTGGGCCTGATTCGCCTGACGTCCGGTCATTTCGAACAATTGCCCAGGCTTCAAGTGCTTGTCGCCCATAGCAACATGCGCTGGGTTGCAGTGCTGTCAGCCAACGATCTGCAACGCGAAAAAATAGGCGATTTCGTTTGCCAGTGGTTTTTCGATTTTCACGCTCTTCCTTTCGATGCAGCGCGGTTGCATGGCACGCTGGACGAAGCGTTCGCGGCTGGCCGCCCCGAAGCGCAAGGCGGGCTGGCGCTTTCCGAGGCCGAGCTGCTGGGCGACAGTCGGCCCATTCGTGAGCTGCGCAAGTTGTTGAGCCGGCTGGCACCTATCGATTCACCGGTATTGATTCGGGGCGAGCGAGGTACGGGCAAAGAGCTGATCGCACGCAGCCTGCATGTACAGTCTCAGCGACGCGGCAAGCCCTTTGTCGTCGTGGATTGCGGTGCGTTCACCGGGCATTCGATCCAGGCCGAGCTGTTCGGTCATGAGGATGATGCGTTTGATGGTGCTCAGGCGCACAGGATCGGGCTGCTTGAAGCTGCTGACGGCGGCACGCTGCTGCTTGACGAGGTCGGTGATCTGCCGCTGGAAACCCAGGCGTCGCTGTTGCGCTTTCTGGAAGACCGGCAAATCGAGCGCCTGGGCGGCGGTGAGTCGATTGCAGTGGATGTGCGGGTGCTGGCCGCGACCCGTGAGGATCTTGAAACGGCTGTGCGGAAAAAGCGCTTTCGTGAAGACCTGTATTACCAGCTCAACGTGCTGCAGGTCGGGGTGGCGCCGTTGCGCGAGCGTCATGGCGATCTGGCGTTGCTGGCCAACCATTTCGCCCATTTGTACAGTCAGGACAGCGGCAGGCGAGCACGCAGTTTCAGTCAGGATGCGCTGGTGGCGTTGGGCAAGCACGACTGGCCGGGCAATGTGCGAGAGCTGGCCGGTCGGGTACGGCGCGGGCTGGTGCTGGCCGAAGGCCGGCAGATAGAAGCGGCAAACCTGGGCTTGCTGGGCGAAGAAGACAGTGCTGGCAGCATGGGCACGCTGGAGGAATATAAATCGCGTGCCGAGCGTCAGGCATTGTGCGACGTATTGACCCGCCACAGTGACAATCTGAGTGTGGCGGCCAGAGTTCTGGGCATATCGCGACCGACCTTCTATCGGCTGTTACACAAGCATCAGATTCGCTGAGCTCCCAGCAACTGCGCGACAGCCGTCATCGCCTGCTCGCGGCGCTGCGGCCAGTCACCGCCCAGCACTTTATAGGCCTGCCGATGGTGGTCCAGCCATTCCCGGCTGCTGTCGAAGAAGGCCTGGCGTTCGCATAACTGCGGCTGGCAGCGTTGCCCGTCGCTGATCCAGTCCACGCCCTCGGGTGAAAGCAGCAGGTGCAGGTCGTAGGAGCGGCTCAGCAGTTGCTGTTCGATCCACGCCGGACAGTCGCCGAACAGGGTTCGGCTCCAGAGCACATTGCTCAGCAAGTGTGTGTCGAGTATCAGCAAGTGCGGCTCGCTGGCGCGGGCAGTATCCTCCCAGTCCAGCTGGCCGCGAGCAATGGCCGGGATGTCGGCGTAGTGGGTATCGCGCCCCTGTTGATCGATGAAATGACGTACGTATTCGCCGACCAGCACGCCGCCGAACCGATCCTGTATTTCGGCCGACAGCCAGCTCTTGCCGCTGGACTCAGGCCCGGTCAGGACCAGGACTTTCATCGCGCCAGCGCCAGATCGTTACGCCACTCGCGCCAGCCCTGTACGGCCAGCAGGGTAAACAGCGCATAGAGTGCAGCGGTCAGGTACAGCTCTTTGTAGATGAACAGGCCGACAAAAATCACATCCAGCACAATCCATAGCGGCCAGCACTGAACGCGTTTGTGTGCCATCCACACTTGTGCCACCAGGCTGAAGCCCGTGAGAGCTGCGTCAAGCCATGGCTGTGCGGCGTCGGTGAAATGCGCCATGCCAGCGCCCAGCGCGAGGCTGATGACTGCGCCGACAGCCAGCCCTTTAAGCACTGAATGGCTCGGCAGCACAGTGACAGCCTTGACCGGCAGGCCGTCGCCATGGCGAGTCCACTGCAGCCAGCCGTAGATCTGCAAGCCTGCATAGATGACCTGCAGCAGCATGTCCGAATACAGCTTCACGTCGAAGAATATCCAGATGTAGATCACCACCATCACCAGCCCGATTGGCCAGCACCAGGGATTCTGCTTCACTGTCAGCCAGACCGCGATAACGCCAATGGCGGCAGCGAAGAGTTCAAGCCCGGACATGGCGGCTCCTTGGTTAGGGTTGTGAGGGGCAGGGGCGGCGATTGTATGCGCTTCTGCGCGCGGCGTGGAGCTTGTGTTGCGTCAGGCTGCACGTCAGCAGGCTTTGTGCGCGGAGGTCTGCTAGCATTCCGCGCCTTGCATTTGCGCGACTTTCTTCAAGCTTCGTTCAGGCACGCGACGGCATAGTGGCAAGCATTTTTTATACGACAACATTAAACAGCGAGCCTGCGGCATCGCTTCATGGGGGAATGATGGATCTTTGGACCGCTGCTCAGGCGTTGATATTGGGTGTTGTAGAAGGGTTGACGGAGTTCTTGCCGATCTCCAGTACAGGGCATCAGATCATCGTCGCCGACCTGATCGATTTTGGCGGCGAGCGCGCCATGGCCTTCAATATCATCATCCAGCTGGGTGCGATTCTGGCGGTGGTCTGGGAGTTTCGGCGCAAGATTCTCGACGTTGTCACAGGCTTGCCGAAGCAACAGCAAGCGCAGCGTTTCACCCTCAACCTGCTGATCGCCTTCATGCCGGCCGTGGTGTTGGGGGTGATCTTTGCCGACATGATCCACCATTACCTTTTCAATGCCATTACCGTGGCAACGGCGCTGGTCTTGGGTGGTGTGATCATGCTCTGGGCCGAGCGCCGCGAGCACACTGTGCGCACCGAAACCGTCGATGACATGACCTGGAGCGATGCGCTGAAAGTCGGGCTGGTGCAGTGCCTGGCGATGATCCCCGGCACCTCGCGCTCGGGCTCGACCATCATTGGCGGCCTGCTGTTCGGCTTGTCACGCAAGGCAGCGACCGAATTTTCGTTCTTTCTGGCCATGCCGACCATGGTCGGTGCAGCCGTGTATTCGGGCTACAAATACCGGGACATGTTTCGCCCGGACGACTTCGCGGTGTTTGCCATCGGTTTCATTACCTCGTTCATCTTCGCGATGATCGCAGTTCGCGCGCTGCTCAAGTTCATCGCAACTCATAGCTATGCAGTGTTCGCCTGGTATCGCATCGCCTTCGGCCTGCTGATTCTGGCGACCTGGCAGTTTGGCTGGATCGACTGGGCATCGGCCAAGGCATGACGCGGGCTCGCGAGCCGCAGCGGCCAGCCGGTCGGGGCAGGGCACCGGTCCGGCAATTGCGCCTGAAGGTGTCGGCGTTCCTGCTGCTGTGTGTGCTACCGGTCTACGGCTCGGCGTCGCTGGGGTTCAGGCAGGTCACGTTGATCCCGGCGCTGGCTTTGATAGTCATGAGCCTGCTGGCGTTTGTGCTCTATAGGCATGACAAGCGACAGGCCGGAAACGGCGGTCAGCGTACGCCTGAGAACGTCCTGCATGCCACCGAGCTGCTCGGTGGCTGGCCCGGAGCATTGCTGGCGCAACAGGTGTTTCGGCACAAGACCCGCAAGGCATCTTTCCAGATCGTGTTCTGGCTGATCGTGCTGGCGCATCAGGTGCTGTGGCTTGACTGGCTGTTTCTGGGCAAGCGGCTTTTACAGCTGTTGCCTTTATAGTTTCAAGCCGATCTGCTGTCGTTTCGGTAGCCTGCCGACTACAAGCTGGTGGGAGCGGGTCAGCAGATCACGCACTTCATAGTCGCTCAGTGTGTGCAGGCCTGCCACGCTGATCCAGTGCGCGCGGGCCAGGTAAGGCGCAGGCCGTATGCCGGGCCGATCCACGTAACCCAGAAACAGTTCCGGATGGACCTTGAATGAAAGGTCCTGGCCGACCAGGTCCATGACCGCAAACATCTTTTTTTCGGCAACGGAAAATACGCGCACACCGCCCCATTTGTAATCCTCTCGGGCGCCTGGCAAGTCCAGGCAGAACAGGGCGATGTCTTCTTTGTGACGGGTCTTGTTCACGGAATGCTCCTTCAGTGAGGCGTCGAGCGGTAAGCTGTTCGATAGCCGCACGGATATTCGATCAGCGGATTGTATGCTGCTGCGACACTCATTAGTGTGCAGGTTTGTCCTTCTCCGGAGTCTTGAATGTCTGCCGTGCAACTCGCCGATGGTGAACTGAACTACCTGCTCGAAGGCCCGGCCGGTGCGCCGGTGCTGGTATTGTCCAACTCGCTGGGCACTGATCTGCATATGTGGGACAACCAGATTCCTGCGTTCATTCGTCATTTTCAGGTGTTGCGCTACGACACGCGCGGGCATGGCAAATCGCTGGTCAGCGAGGGCAGTTACAGCATCGAGCAGAATGGTCGCGACGTGCTGGCGTTGCTGGATGCGCTGCACATAGACACGGCTTTTTTCTGTGGTTTGTCCATGGGCGGCCTGATCGGTCAGTGGCTGGCGATCAATGCGCCGCAGCGCCTGCGCAAGGTCGTGCTGTGCAATACGGCAGCCAGAATCGGCAACCCTGATATCTGGAGCCCCCGCATCGAAACCGTTCTGCGTGACGGGCAGTCAGCCATGGTTGCATTGCGTGATGCTTCTGTTGCGCGCTGGTTCACGCCTTCATTTGCGCACGCCGAGCCTGCTGTGGTCGACACGGTTGTCGGTATGCTGGCCCGCACATCGCCACAGGGATACGCAGCTAACTGCGCTGCCGTGCGTGATGCAGATTTCCGTGAGCAGATTGCCTCCATTCAGTTGCCGGTATTGGTCGTCTGCGGCACTGAAGATGCGGTAACCACCCCGGCGGACGAGCGCTTCATGGTCGAGCGCATTAAAGGTTCGCAGATGATCGAATTGCACGCGGCTCATCTGTCCAGTGTCGAGGCCGGGGAATCATTTACGGTGCCGGTGCTGGCATTCCTGACGGCCGAGTGAGCTGGCGGGATCTGAAACCCGGTATTGAGAGGCTTGCCATGGCGCTGCATACTCGCGGCTCTGAAAGCGAGGTGGCCGGGTGTTTGATCTCAATGATCTGTTTTATTTCGTTCAGGTGGTCGAATGCCTCGGCTTTGCGCCCGCAAGCCGTAAACTGGGAATTCCCAAGTCCAAGCTCAGCCGTCGTATTGCCGGGCTGGAAGAGCGCCTGGGTGTAAGGCTGATTCACCGCTCGACGCGCACTTTCGCCGTGACCGAGAGCGGGCGCGATTACTACGCTCACTGCGTGGCAATGCTGGTCGAAGCCGAGGCTGCCGAAGAGGCGATTCTGCGTTCCAAATCCGAGCCGCAGGGCAGGGTGGCGATCAGCTGTCCTCCGGCACTGGCGGCGATGGGCTTCAACGAGACCATTGCCCGGTTCGCGGCCGATCACCCGAAGGTTCAGGTGCAGGTCGAAAGTACCAACCGCCGTGTCGACCCGCTGACGGAGAACATCGATATTGCGTTGCGTGTGCACTTCCCGCCGCTGGAAGACGACGGGCTGGTGGTCAAGCTGCTCGGGCACAGCGCTCAACGTCTGGTCGCACGCCCGGATCTGGCTGCCAGGCTGTCCGCAACATCGACACTCGAGGCGCTATCATCACTGCCCAGCCTCGACACGCCGTCTGCAAGCCATGAGCATCGCTGGCTGCTGGAAACTACTTCCGGCCACTATGCTGAAATTCGCCACACGCCGAGGCTGATCAGCTCGGATCTGGACATGATGCTGCAGGCCGCCCTGCAAGGGGTTGGGGTGGCGCAACTGCCGGAACTGATTGTCCGGGAAGCCTTGCAGGACGGACGTCTGGTGGAACTGTTCAGTCAGCATCGGCCAAAGTGCGGGATCGTGCACGCCGTGTTTGCTTCACGCCGTGGGCTGCTTCCCGCGGTCAGAGGGCTGCTGGATGTGTTCGAAACCTCGTTCAAAGAGCTAAGCCTTAGTCCCGACTCGCTTTATTGTTCTCTTCATAGAACGAACAGTCGCATTCAAGACCACTAGGGTTTGTCTGAAAAGTCGCCTTGGTTAAAATGATGTCCTCTGGTTGCCAAGAGGGCCATCATGACTGACCGTTATGAAATTTCATCTGATCGTTG
>NZ_LKBW01000304.1 GCF_002699855.1 Pseudomonas amygdali
CTCTAGCTACATGTTATGCCCGAACACAAAATTTCTGACAGTCTCTTTTGTTCGAATACCCCAGATACTTTCCAACTCGCCACATCGTGGAAGCAAAACGAATCCCACCCTATTTGTGGGAAAAAGTCATTCCCGATGTAAGGCGCTTGATCAACATGTGTAAGCCCGATCCTTAATTATAAAAATGTAACTAAAAGGTATTTCCGCGCACGACACACAGTGACATCTCTCCCTGCCGCATTAATAAAAGTCATACCCCTATAAAGATCATTCACCGAAATGGCTTCCTTGGTGGGGCTACCCTGCATTTTTCCGTCTCTACGATAACCGCACCGGCGAATTGCTCTCGGAAACCGAGATTCATGATCTGGAGTCGGCAGGCGGGCCAATGTCTTGGGGCGGTGGGTCAGGAATGGCCTATGCAGGAATGGCCTATGCCGGAATGATCCCCATCGGGCCGAATGTCCCTGACTGTATGGGAGATCGGCCACCACACGTGGTGCGCCCCAGAAATGAAGTCGCCATCGACTTGCACTGCCTGTTTGGCAGCCTACATTGCCATCGCACTCAGCCTATGGACCGCGTCGCAATGGTGGGAAAAAGGCTTGGCGGAAAGGTCGGGTGACCCGATCATCAGCCCTGATGGCTGCTACCGACTCGAAACATTTAAACCATTCTGGGTACTGCCGAATATGTTTCATCGCAAGCCTCATCCGGACGAAGACGTACCGCCTAAATGGTTCCCGCTGTGGGCTACCCTGGCTTTTATCGGCTGCCTGACAATCGCAACGGTGAACTGATTTCAGAGAACAGGATTTATGATCTTGAAACAGCAGGATGGGGAGAAGAGTCGGGTTTCGTCTACGCAGGAATGATCCTCATCGGGCCGAACGTCTCTGATTGCGTCGGTGATCAACCTGCCATTCCTTGAATCCCCGACGACCTTTCACCCATCCTCGCGCGCACCAAAATAAAAGCGGAACCGAATCCACATATCGACCACCCATCCAGACAGTTAGGAAAACCTCCCGTTCAAGCAGGGAAACGTTTCAGGCACCTGCCACAGCTGACTCACCAACGGAAGCAAACCGCGAGTCAGCAACGTAGCCCCCGTTATGCCCCCGAGCAAACACGCCTGCCCCGTGCCGCCCTGGCAGTTTGAAGAAGTGTCGCCTGCAGCCTCTTGGCGTCATGGCGACAGCCCTTCAAACACGTTTTACGCACCACCGAATGTGCAGTGTCGATTACTACCACCACCTGTATTGATCTGTCGAACTTGATATCTGAGCCGATGGAGCCCGCTCATGACCTTAAGAATCAATACTCGTTCTGCTACCCCGGTTGTACCTCTGGAAACAGGATCTTCGTCGCAGCCGGCAGTACCGTCTGTCACGGCAAGACCGACTGAGCCTCCGCCAGTCGCCAATCCTTCTGCACCTAAATCAGCGCCAGGTGTTCAGCAAACTCACGGGCTGAAGACGCGCATCGCTGGCAAGCTTTCCGAGCGTCAGACCAATTTCAGTCTCGGTATTCCCGGCACCGGTCGTACTTTAAACCGGCCCTTGCGCAGCGGGATTCCGGAGGAAGGTGAGCACCTATCGAGCGAGGAGAAACACGATCCGTTGCTAAAAGAAGCGCATGAACTGCAGCGCATGGTCGATTCGGCGCTGACCCACCTGAAGGCGGCGCCGACGTCTCTCTGGGAGCGCCCCGCCCCTTCAACGGTAAGGGGTATTACCACCAAGGTTTTTCCGTGGCTAAAGCCTGCCCCGCTACGCGAGGTCGCCAGCAATGGCAGCAACGCCAAGACCAAGGCCGATAAATCACAGCAGAGCCCTGAAACCATCGCAGCGGCGGTGAAAGAGTTGAGCACCCGGCTGGATCATCAGAGCAAGGTGCTCGCCACAGCCACCCTCGCATTGGTCGCTGCGCGCGAGCATCTTGAATCGCTCGAACAGGCCACCCCGCCCACGTCGACCGAACGACTGGACCATGCCAGGGCTCGCGTTCAACAGGCCGACTCCACCACCCGCCTGGCCAGCCAGCAACTTCGGGAGCTGATTCAGGGCACAGAGGTACTGCAACTGGGCGCGCTGAGTGAGGGGCAGGATCAGGTTAAACAGAAAGCCGAGTTCTCTCAGCAGTGGCTGGGCGAGTTGCGCACACGCATGCAGGCGCTGGATGTCCGTTTCGCCGACCGGCACGCTGCCATCGAAATCGAACTGCAACTCAAGGTGGCAGAGACTCGTGAGCTGATTTCACTCGATCACGACATGACCGCGGCCGAGCACACGGCCGCGCACGCCAATACGCAGCTTTCTGCGTTGCGCGCCCAGCGACAGGAGACGCCCGAAGGGTCAGACGAAGCCGCCAGGCTGGACACCGCCATTGGACAGACGCTTGCAACGCGTTCACAGGCCATGCAAACACATCAGCAACTGGCAAAAAGACTGGTGCGGGTCGATGCCGATGTTGCGCGCCTGAACGACGAGCTGGGCGAGATTCATCAGCGAATCGCGATCGTCAATGACGAGCGCTTTGCACTCAAGACACTTGATCAGAAACTGCCCGCATCAGACCAGGTCACCACGCCTGCAGAGGGCGAGGTCCAAGAACGAATCGATAAAACCGCTCTCAAGAACGTCCGCGAGCAGTACCTCGCCAGTCAGATCAGTCAAGCGCACGCTTTTGTAGCAACCGGTGCGGATGAAATTCAAGCGGCCCTGCAACGTATCGGCGATCGCCTGCAAGGCACGCCGCCACCCACATCGCTGCCAGCCTTCGCGGTTATCGAGGTAATAACGTCGGCGCTGGCAGACGTGACGGGCAATGACGCCACACGTGCCAACCGTGTGCTCGACGTACTGAGCCAGCACCCACTGGAACATTGGCCACGCGTTGCCGAAGAAATGTCGAAGTCGGTCAGGACCCGCAGCGCCACAAACAACAGCATTCAGCAGGACACGCTCAACCTCTGTCGAAAACTGGCAACTGTGCCGCGTGGCATGGAAATGCTGCAAGTGCTCTCCAGCGATGGCACTGCACCGATAGTGGCCGAGCGGGCCAAGCCTTTGCGCGTGTTCTGGAATGCCGATGAAGCGCAGCAGAAAGAGCCCGACGGCAAGGTCAAGGCATGGCTGCAAACCGCCAAACAGGTGGCGCGCAGCAAGCTGGATGGAGACGAGAAGTCGTTCGACGATGTTGATCACGCCGCCTTCAACGCGGTTCGTAACGGTTATTTCAGCAACGCTCCCGGCACGCCCTATGCGCAGCATGACCAGCGCCTGAAAAAAGCGACGATGGAATGGGTCATGCGCGCCGTGGCGGCCAATACCCCGGAGCAAGCAACAGCAACTGCCCCAGCGAAAAGCTCGTTACCACGCCGCCTGGTCCCCACGCTGAACAAAACACCCTTTGCTAAATCGACGCTGGATCGGGCCTACTCGGTGGGCGAAAGCATGGGCCTGCAATCGCCCAGAAAGCAGGTTGATCAGGTGATTTCTGCGCGTATCAGCATGCTGGAAGAAACCCTGAAAAACGCCAAGGGTGCACCAGGACTGCAACTTGAAATCTCGGCCGCCCACGCCATGCTCGATCACCTCAAATCTCTGGAAAAGAAAGGCACTCACCTGTCGCAGGTGACGCTTAAAAACCGCGATGGCAAATCGATGCAAAGCCTGCTCAAGGCCCGCGTTCAACAGCAGCGGCTATCACAGATATGGGATAAGCCGGACGCGAACGGCAAGCGCGCAGTCAACGTACTGCACAAAGCTCAGCACATCGAACTGCCGCCGCTGTACAGCGAACTGGCGAACAGCAAGCTGTCGGTCTACGAGGCAATCAATCGCGTGGATGAGCACCTGCGCGAGATATTGCCGCCAGCGCTGCAGCCTGCTCAGTCTGTTGAAGAGGTGCTTGATCAGGACTTGAACGCGGCGATAAAACTGCTGAAAACACGGCATTTGAGCGAGAAAAGCGACATTGTGACGTTTTTCAAGCCGTTCATTCTTGAAAGCCGCCTGCGCGACCGGCTTCGGCTGGGCGGCGGAGGCACGCTGGGCGTAGGCTTGCCGTCGCTGCCCTACAGCTTGATATCGCCCATCGTGTCACCGATCTTTTCGGCAGAGAAATCTCGCAGTGACGAAGCGTTTGCCCAGTTGTTCATGCCGATTCTGGGGATGGAAATGTCCTTCGGCAAAGCACGAACCGAAGCCGCCGAGGTCACCATCGGTGTGGCGGCAGGAAGCGCGGTTGCAGAGGGTGTGGGGATACAGGCTGCGCTCACTGGCCGCTTTACCGCTCAGGAAACCCAAACCAGCTCGACCCTCATGCGCTTTTTCCGCACCCGTCACAAGGACGATGAAATGCGCGGCAACATGCTGACCGCGCTGGACAGCATGGTGCGCTGGGACATCATCGACCCGCAAAAGGGCCAGCGCTACGCCGGGCCGCTGGAAGCCATACTGGCGCGTAACCCGGAGGTCTCTGTCAGCCAGATAGATGCGACGTCCAGCACCCGGAACGTCGCGGCGCGTGTGGCATTGCGCGTCCCGGCGGTACGTTTCAAGGATGGCGCAAGCGATGCCTCTCAAACCCTGACGCCGGAACCTTCGGTGTACGTCGAAGCG
This sequence comes from Pseudomonas amygdali, assembly GCF_002699855.1. Classification (GTDB taxonomy): domain Bacteria; phylum Pseudomonadota; class Gammaproteobacteria; order Pseudomonadales; family Pseudomonadaceae; genus Aquipseudomonas; species Aquipseudomonas amygdali. The sequence goes on from NZ_LKBW01000304.1 coordinate 4,629, forward strand.
GATCGAATCAAGGAAACACGCACGGAAACCGGCGGATTCATCAGCGTTGTCGGCGCCAAGGGTGACACTGCTCAGCAACGGGCGGGGGTCACCGCCAACCTGAACTTCGCGCCGATTGCCAGCTCGGCCACGTCAGTAGAAAAAGGTGCCAACCATGGGGTTCAGGGTCAGGGGCTGGGTTTGCAACTGGGCATGTCCCGAGACCTGGCCTGGGCGCTGGAAAAGAACGAAATATCGCCCTTCCTGATTGGCGACAAACAGGACGCCGATCTGGACCGGCACTACTCCACGCCGCGCGACATGCAGGCCGAAATCACCGCCAACCGCGATCTGTGGTTGATGCGTTGCATCGAAACACTGGAGCCGGATGAGACAGGCAACAAAAACACCCCCGACAACCGCCTGCGCGCGGCTATACACCTTGACGCTTTCGAGGCGACAATCAAACGTCTGGGCAAGGACAGCAAGTATTGCCAGTACAACGTCAATTACTCGATGAAGGGCCGGGCAGGCGCCGAAATAGACGGCTATCGCGGCATTCCGGCTGTGGCTTTGCAGCGCGGGGATGTGCAGGCAGCGGAGAAGGCCCAGCAGGCCATTGACGATATTTTGCTGACCAAAGAAACCTGGCAACCACTGATGTTGATCGTTCGTGAACGGGCACGGGACTCAACCGTTGTCGGCTGGCGTAACCTGCTGCGTTGGCAGAAGCTCTCCAATATCGACGGTCAGCGCACTGCAGCGCAGTTTCCGCCGCCATGAAAACGGGGATCGACACGCTGGTCATTCAACTGTACGACTAACGCGTCAATTCATTCCCAGCTCACGCTTTACCAGCTTCACCAGCTGCTTGGTGTTAAGCGGCTTGAGCAGGAAGTCCACCACGTTCAAGTGCATGGCATCGATGGCATCGCGCACGTTGGCATCGCCGGAGACGATAATGATCGGCAGTTCGGCGCGATCCGACTCCCTTACCTTGCGGATCAGGTCCAGCCCGTCGAAAGGTGCCATGCGCAAATCGGTAATCAGCAGTCCGATGGACTGACGCGTCTGGATCATTTCGAGCGCGCTGTCGCCACCGGGTGCGGTCATGCAACTGATGTCATTGAGGCTCAGAATTTCGGCCAGCAGCTCGCGCGCGTCGCTGTCGTCATCGACGATCAGAACTCGTTGCGGTGCGTCACGGGCGGGCGTGAGCATGACCTCATGGAGGGCATTGCGCTCTTCATCGCTCAAAATGTCGTGGTCAATCATTGCAGTCTCATCATTCCCTGAACTAATCCGACAGCAGATATGGATAAATCTGCGATGCATTTCGTCGGCATCCTGGCCAGTCTTCGCTCGCAATCCATTGCGTTCGTCAAATCAGTTACGCCGCAGCAGGCACGGCACTGTCACTCGGTTCAAGCGTAAGACTTACGTCCAATGGGCACCTGGCTGCAAGCGGCCGACCATGAGCACCAATAACAAGAACGCGGAACAGGCCATGAGCAAGGCAGATGCTTTCACCCAGGCAGGCAAGACAGCCGTGCTACAGAACATACACGGCACCATGCAGTTTCTGCAAAAATTCCCGCCTTTCAACCAGATGGAAAACGCGCATCTGGCGTACCTCGTAGAGCAGTGTCAGCTCCGGTTCTATGCTGCGGATGAAAGCATCATCAAGCCTGGCGATGGCCCGGTAGAGCACTTTTACATCGTCAAGCAGGGGCGAATCGTCGGTGAACGTCCGCATTCTGCCAAAGGCGGCACAGAAACAACATTTGAAATTACCACTGGCGAGTGTTTTCCACTTGCGGCCCTGCTGGGCGAGCGTGCCACTCGCACTGAACACCTGGCTGCAGAAGACACCTTCTGCCTGCAATTGAACAAGCAGGCGTTCATCAAGCTATTCGCGCTTTCCACAACGTTTCGCGACTTTGCCCTGCGTGGTGTCAGCAGCCTGCTGGATCAGGTCAATCAGCAGGTCCAGCAGCGCGCCGCTGAAACCCTGGGCACGCAGTATTCCCTGAATACACGTCTGGGCGAACTGGCCATGCGTCACCCGGTGATGTGCAGCCCTGAAACACCCATGCGCGACGCGGTGAAACTGATGCATGAACAGCAGGTAGGCAGCATCGTGATTGTCGACGAGCAGCAGGCCCCGCTGGGGATTTTTACCCTGCGCGACCTGCGTGAGGCAGTTGCCGATGTGAATGCCGATTTCAGCGCGCCGGTCAGACGCACCATGAGCCTGTCGCCGTTCCATCTGAGCCCGGACGCCAGCGCATTCGACGCGGCCATCGCCATGACCGGACGTCACATCGCCCACGTGTGCCTGGTCAGAGACGGGCGATTGTGTGGCGTGGTATCGGAGCGCGATTTGTTTTCCTTGCAACGGGTCGACCTGGTCCACCTGGCACGGACCATCCGCAATGCGCCGCGTATCGAGGCGCTCGCCGGTTTGAGGGGCGATATCATCCAGTTGGTCGACCGCATGCTGGCCCATGGTGCCTCTTCGACCCAGATAACCCAGATCATTACCCTGCTCAATGACCACACCGTGTGCCGCGTGATCGAGCTGACGCTTGCAGAAAATGGCGACCCCGGCATTGCATTCAGCTGGCTGTGCTTTGGTAGCGAAGGCCGTCGCGAGCAGACGCTGCATACCGATCAGGACAACGGCATTCTGTTTGAAGCCAGCGATGCGGCGGAGGCAGAGCAGATCCGCACGTTATTGTTGCCGATTGCCGAACGTATCAATCAGAGCCTGGCACAGTGCGGTTTTACCCTGTGCAAGGGCAACATCATGGCCGGCAATCCCGACCTGTGCCTGTCCCGGCTTGAGTGGTCACAGCGCTTTGCAGCCTTTATTCGCGAGGCAACTCCGGAGAACCTGCTGGCATCGAGTATCTATTTCGGTCTGCGCGTGGTCTGGGGCGATGAGAGCGGCGGCGAGCAACTGCGCCGCGGCATTCTTGATCAGGTAGCAGACAACAAGCTGTTCCAGCGCATGATGGCCGAGAACGCACTGCGCCAAAGGCCGCCGGTGGGCCGCTTCAAGGATTTCGTCCTGGCGCGCAAAGGCAGCGAAAAAGACACCCTGGACCTCAAGACCGAAGGCCTGACGCCCTTTGTCGACGGTGCGCGCCTGCTGGCGCTTGCCAATGGTGTCGGCGTCAACAATACCCAGGAACGCCTGCGCCAACTGGTCGAACGTGAAGTCATCGACCCCCTGGATGGCGCTGCGTATGAAGAGGCGTACCACTTCATTCAGCAGACACGCATGCAGCAACATCAATTGCAAAGCCGCCAGAACCTTCCTTACTCCAACCGCATCGACCCTGACACGCTCAACCATCTGGACAGACGCATTCTGCGCGAATCGTTTCGCCAGGCGCAGCGGCTGCAAACCAGCCTGACCCTGCGTTATCAACTATGAACCTGTTCGAATGGCTCAAGCCGCGCGCGAAAAAGACACCCTTGCAAGCGCATCAACTGGATCGCCTCAAAAAGCTGCCGGTCTGCGCGAACCTCAGCGACAAGCCTTTGCGCCAACAGCGCTGGGTCGTGCTGGACCTTGAAACCAGCGTCTTGAACATGAACCGCGATCAAGTGCTGTCCATCGGTGCGGTCGTAATTGAAGACGGTGCCATCGATCTGGGTCAACAGTTCGAGCGTACGCTGTTGCGCGTCGACCACAAGGTCAGCCCGGCCGTGCTTATTCATGGTTTGGCGCCCAGTGCGATTGCCGCGGGCAGCGAGCCGGCCGAGGCGTTGCTGGATTTCATGGAGTTCGTCGGCGAAAGCCCGATTCTGGGTTTTCATGCGCCGTTCGATCAGCACATGCTGTCGCGCGCACTGAAAGAAAGCCTGGACTACCGCTTGCGGCATCCGTTTTTCGATGCCGCAGAAATAGCCCCGATGCTCTGTGAACAAGCCAACCTGCGTCACGCAGGGCTGGACGACTGGACGCAGTTTTTTGGCCTGCATGCCGAAGAGCGTCACAACGCCAGCGCTGATGCACTGGTCACCGCAGAGCTGGCGCTGATCCTGTTCAGCCACGCCCGTCGTCAGCAGATCGACAGCCCGCGGCTACTGGAGGAGTGACTCGGGCAATGGCGCAGACGCAAGCAATCGCACTCGTTTTGACTGCGACCTGCACTTAGCTCTGGGAAATGGTCTTGGCGATTACATCCACCGTCGCGTCGACCTGCTCGCGGTAACGCTTGAGCTCGACCTTGTGCAATTGCTCAAGCTCGATTTGCTGCGAACAGAGGTTCAGCGCAGCCAGAACCAGCAGGCGGTCACCGATCAACGTCGGGTATTTGCGCTTGGTGTCGGCCAGCGACGCGTTGAGCATCGCCGCGGCCTTCATGAGGGTCAGGTCTTCACCGGCAGGGGCTTTGACCGAGTACTCATTACCCAGAATGGTGAGAACGGTTACACCGTTGCCATCGACGTTCATGCGCCAACAGCGCTTGCGCTGGTCGCGCGATCAACCAGTGCCTGGATACGGGCGGCGGTGCTGCCCTGCTTCTCTTCCTGCTCCATCAGGCTCAGTTGCAAGTTCTCGTTCTCGTCCTTGGCTTTTGCCAGCTCGGCACCGAGCTGTGCATTTGTGTCTTGAAGGGCCTGGTTCTGTTGCACCAGATCACCGACAAGTTGTTCCAATTGGCTAAGGGAGGCTTCCAACATTTTGATTTCTCAAGAAAATTTCAACGGGCGCGTACGATAAAGAAAAGTCGCTGCGCATGCCAGCGCTCAGGCTTTGATACTGATCTGTCATGACGTTGACATGTCCATAACGTAGACGCGTAGGGGGCTTGTGACTACGTATTCGGAATCCGGTTCCTGCTGTTCGTCAGACCGCCCAGAACTGCGACAAATGCGCGCAGCCAATGGGCAAACTGACATCACCCTAGCCCCCCTCAACCCAGACTTTTCAAGGGTTTGCGCGAATGTCAGCCATATCCAAAGATAACCGTCAGTAATAAGTCGTCAATATTTAGTGCCTGCTGACTCAAGACGTTAGTCGCATGACCGATAGGCAGCCATTCACTGCATTCACTTCACCGTTAAATCGCATGGATTGCGTACCTGACCCTGGAAGCTTTCTATGTCCCTGCGAAATATGAACATCGCGCCCCGAGCGTTTCTTGGATTTGCCATGATCGGCACACTCATGTTGGTTCTGGGTGTATTTGCACTGTCTCAGATGAGCAAGATCCGTGGCGCCACTGAAGTGCTGGCCGATAACAATGTGCCGAGCATCAAGAGCCTTGACCGATTCGCTGAAGTCAGCATTCGTTTGCGCGTTCTGTCCTATCGATTGCTGGTCAACCGCGACCCGGAAACCCAGCAGAAAACCATCGAGTTGATGGCGATGCGCAACAAGCAGATCACTGACGCTCAGGCGATTTACGAGAAGCTCATCAGCGATCCCGACGAGCGCAATCTTTACAGCCAGTACGTACAACTGCTGGGACAATATCGCCAGCTTGAAGAGCGCCTGAAGACCCTGACTCGCGCCAACAAGATCGATGAATTGCAGGGCCTGCTCAATAACGAAATGCTCAACAACTCCGACCAGATGAATGTTGTGCTCAGCAAACTGGTGGAGTTCAACACGGCTCAGTTGAACCAGGTGAAGAAGGATGCGTCCAGCGAGTACGATTCGGCATTCAATCTGGTCGTCGGACTGTTGATAGCTGCCACCCTGTTGACCATCGTGTTTGCCTGGATGCTGATCAAAAGTATTACCACGCCGATTGCCACGGCTCTGCATGCAGCGGAAACCATCGCACAAGGCAACCTGACCCGGCCGATCCAGATCGACGGTACCGATGAAGCCGGTCGTTTGCTGCTGGCCATGAAAACCATGCAGGACAAGCTGCGCGATACGTTGCAGGGAATTTCCGGTTCGGCCACGCAACTGGCCTCGGCTGCTGAAGAGCTCAATGCTGTCACCGACGAAAGCGCACGCGGGCTGGTGCAGCAGAATAACGAAATAGAGCAGGCTGCAACCGCGGTCAACGAGATGACCAGCGCCGTGGAAGAAGTCGCGCGCAATGCCGTCAGCACGTCACAAGCGTCTCGCAATGCTGCGACATCTGCTGGCGACGGTCGTGATCTGGTTCAGGAAACCGTCAGCGCCATCGAACGCATGAGCGGCGATGTGAAAGGTACGGCTGAACTGATCATCAATCTGGCCAGTGAATCGCGTGATATCGGTAAGGTGCTGGACGTGATTCGCGGCCTGGCAGACCAGACCAATCTGCTCGCCCTCAACGCCGCCATCGAGGCTGCACGCGCTGGTGAAGCCGGGCGTGGCTTTGCTGTAGTCGCCGACGAAGTCCGCGCCCTGGCGCACCGCACGCAGCAATCGACCAGTGAAATCGAACGCATGATCGGTAGCATTCAGAGCGGTACAGAGCAGGCAGTGAGTTCGATGCGCAACAGCACCGAACGCGCCGAATCGACGTTGAACATCGCCAAAGGCGCGGGCTTGGCGCTGAACACCATCAACGTTGCAGTCGAAGAGATCAACGAACGCAACATGGTCATCGCCAGTGCTGCCGAAGAGCAGGCGCAAGTCGCTCGCGAAGTGGACCGCAACCTGGTCAACATCCGCGACCTGTCTGCACAATCCACCACGGGCGCCAATCAGACCAGCGCGGCCAGCACCGAGCTATCCCGCCTGGCCGTGGACCTCAACAGCATGGTGTCGCGCTTCGCACTGTAAACACGCGAAAACCCAGCTGGCGTGCCGGCGCTCCGCGTCAGTACGCCGTTCTGGACGCTCCGCGTCCTCTTGCGACGCAGAGCGTCGCGAACTGCATACCACGCTGGATCCCGACTATCGTGCGACGCTCCGCGTCGCATGCCTTTCCGGACGCTCCGCGTCCTCTTGNTGGCGTAGGGCGACTAAAGCCTCACACTCGCAAACGTCGATTCATTACGCGCCTGACTCAACGCCGACATCGGTCCGGACAATGGGGCGAGCACCATTGCCTGCGGGATCGGCATCATGGCGACCTGTTGCGCGGTGTTGGAACCCACGCGCTCGTCACGCGGCGGAATGCCGAAGTATTCGCGGTAGCATTTGGAGAAGTGTGGCGTCGATACGAAGCCGCACACCGACGCCACTTCGATGATCGACATCGGTGTCTGCTTGAGCAGTTGCCGGGCGCGGATCAGGCGCAGTTTCAGGTAGTAGCGCGACGGCGAGCAGTGCAGGTATTTCTGGAACAGTCGCTCCAGCTGCCTGCGCGACACGGCGACGTACACCGCCAGCTCGTCAAGGTCGATCGGCTCTTCAAGATTGGCCTCCATCAACGCCACAATTTCCTGCAGCTTTGGCTGATTGGTACCCAGCATGTGCTTGAGCGGCACGCGCTGATGATCCTGTTCGTTGCGAATGCGCTCGTAGACAAACATCTCGGAAATCGCGGCAGACAATTCACGACCATGATCGCGACTGATCAGGTGCAGCATCATGTCCAATGGCGCCGTGCCACCCGAGCTGGTGAAGCGGTTGCGGTCCAGGGTAAACAGCCGGGTGCTCATCGACACGCGTGGAAAGGCTTCCTGCATTGAAGCCAGACACTCCCAATGCACACTGCAATCGAAGCCATCCAGCAAGCCAGCACACGCCAGCGCCCAACTGCCAGTGCACACCGCGCCGAGGCGACGTGACTGACGTGCCTGGCTCTGCAGCCAGCTCACGTGTTCACGCGTCACGGTGCGCTGAATGCCGACACCACCACAGACGATGACGGTATCGAGTGCCGGAGCCTTGTGCATGGCGGCATCCGGTGTGATCTGCAAACCGTCACTGGCCCACACCTGACCGCCGTCCACGCTCAGCGTGGTCCAGCAATACAACTCGCGGCCCGACAGCTGGTTAGCCATGCGAAGAGGTTCTACCGCCGATGCGAGGGAGATCAGGGTGAAGTTATCCAGCAGCAGAAAGCCGATGGATTGTGGCGCGCGGTTCTGAGGTTGGGCCCCTTGATTGAACGATGTCATCACACTATCTCCTCACATATGGCATTGGTTGGCCCCAGGACAGGCTCTTCTTATAGCCCTCTTCATTGATGGGCTTTGTGATGACATCGCAAATCCCATGCCGGAAATTGATCAGCCATTCAACAACACCTGAAAACGACGTCGCGAAGTGTCTATCCAGCAGCGACCCGAGTGTCTGTTTGCGACGCCAAGGCGCGCTGGCTGCACTCCTGATGAGCAATTCGGTAGCACGCGGGGAAACGTCATGGGGCTAGACGTGCCCCAAGTGCTACTCAAGGCACGCCCTGAAAAATCAGATCGTCAGCGGGTTTTCGCGCTAAAAGGTGGCGGCCATCGAGACGTGTGATCAAAAACCGCGCAGCCATCAAAAGTGATGGTCAGACCTGACGTCACGACCGCACGGGCTGACCCGATAATGAACTTGTCGGCGTTACCCCCCTCCAAAAGACCGCGTTCGCGCAGGCACCGACCTGCCAACCGACCGCTGCCGACCTGCGCAGCGACTGTGTAACGTACTGGCCGTTTTTCAGCAGTCCCAACACTGCAACCGGGCGTGTGTACGATGCAACGAATCTGTAAGCGACCTTGCGCGCACTGGATACGACGCCTCCTGCACTGGATACGACGCCCCCTGTAGGCGTTTGATTTTCCCTGTTACATGATCGGTTCCGACTCGATCGCCCGGCGCAGTGATGGAGCTTCGCGAAAAGCCTCGCCAACCCATAAGCCGCGTCAGCGTTCACCTGCTGATGACTAGAAGAAACTCACAGGAGTCCACCCATGAAAGGTTCCAAATCGTTGCTGTTGGCCGCTACGCTCTGTATGCCGGTGCTTGCTCAGGCAGCCGAGCCAGAGGCCTGTCATACGGTCAACTTCTCCGACGTAGGCTGGACCGATATCACCGTTACTACTGCGGTCACCAGCGCCGTACTCGAGTCCCTGGGTTACACGACCAAGACCACCATGATTTCCGTACCGGTGACCTACAAGTCGCTGGCCGACGGCAAGAACATGGACGTGTTCCTCGGCAACTGGATGCCGACCATGGAAAACGACATCAAGCCGTATCGCGAAGCCGGGACTGTCGAAACCGTGCGTGCCAACCTGGAGAACGCCAAGTACACCCTGGCAGTGCCTCAGGCGCTCTACGACAAAGGCCTGCATGACTTCGCCGACATCGCCAAATTCAAGAAGGAACTGGGCGGCAAGATCTACGGCATCGAGCCCGGCAATGATGGCAATCGCCTGATCCAGAGCATGATCGACAAGAACGCCTTCGGCCTGAAAGATGCAGGCTTCAAGGTTGTAGAGTCCAGCGAAGCCGCAATGCTTTCGCAGGTCGACCGCGCCGTGAAACGCAAGAACGATGTCGTGTTCCTCGGCTGGGAACCGCATCCGATGAACACGCGTTTCAAGATGAAATATCTGACTGGCGGTGATGACTTCTTCGGCCCCAACTATGGCCAGGCGACCATCTACACCAACACCCGCAAAGGCTACAGTCAGGAATGCAGCAACGTAGGTCAGTTGCTCAAGAACCTGTCCTTCACACTGGACATGGAAAGCACCCTGATGGGCAACGTCCTGGACGACAAAATGAAGCCTGATGCCGCCGCCAAGGCGTGGATCAAGAAAAACCCGCAAGTACTCGACACCTGGCTCGCCGGCGTGACCACCGTCGATGGCAAGCCAGGCCTGGAGGCAGCCAAAGCCAAGTTGACCCAGTAAGCCGACAGCAGGCGGGGCTGACCCGCCTGCTGCCCTCTTCACCTTCCGCAAGCGGACACCCGAAATCATGCTGACTGACCATAAAATCCCTCTGGGCGAGTACATCGCCGCATTTGTCGATTGGTTGACGGCCAACGGCGCCGACTACTTCGACGCGATTGCCTCGACACTGGAAATGATGATCCACGGGTTCACTTTCGCGCTGACCTGGTTCAATCCATTCGTACTGATCGGCCTTATCGCCGCCCTCGCGCATTTCATCCAGCGCAAGTGGGGCCTGACGGTTTTCGTCATCCTTTCGTTTCTGCTGATCCTCAACCTGCATTACTGGCAGGAAACCATGGAAACCCTGGCGCAGGTGCTCTTCGCCACGCTGGTGTGTGTCGTCATCGGCGTGCCGCTGGGCATCATTGCCGCGCACAAGCCGCTGTTCTACACCATCATCCGGCCATTGCTCGATCTGATGCAGACTGTTCCCACGTTCGTCTATCTGATCCCGACCCTTACGCTATTCGGTCTGGGCGTGGTGCCCGGCCTGATCTCGACCGTGGTCTTCGCCATTGCTGCACCGATTCGCCTGACGTATCTGGGCATCCGCGATGTACCCCAGGAATTGCTGGACGCCGGCAAGGCCTTCGGCTCGTCGCGCCGCCAGTTGCTGACCCGCATCGAACTGCCCTACGCCATGCCCAGCATCGCTGCCGGGATCACCCAGTGCATCATGCTGTCGTTGTCGATGGTGGTGATTGCCGCGCTGGTCGGTGCCGATGGTCTGGGCAAACCCGTGGTCAACGCACTGAACACAGCCGATATCGCGCTCGGCTTCGAAGCCGGTCTGGCAATCGTATTGCTGGCCATCATGCTCGACCGCATCTGCAAACAACCCGAAGCCAAGGTAGGGTCCGACGCATGAGTATCATCAAATTCGACAAGGTAGACGTCATCTTCTCCAAGGATCCGCGTGAAGCCCTCAAGCTGCTGGACGAAGGCCTCACGCGTGACCAGATTCTGAAGAAAACCGGGCAGATCGTCGGCGTCGAGAACGCCAGTCTGGACATCGAGAAAGGCGAAATCTGCGTGTTGATGGGCTTGTCCGGCTCGGGTAAGTCCAGCCTGTTGCGCTGCATCAACGGTCTCAATACCGTCAGCCGTGGCTCGTTGTTCGTCGAGCATGAAGGCTCGCAGATCAACATCGCCAACTGCAGCGCGGCCGAACTGAAAATGATGCGCACCAAACGCATTGCGATGGTCTTTCAGAAGTTCGCCCTGATGCCCTGGCTGACAGTACGCGAGAACATCAGCTTCGGCCTGGAAATGCAGGGTCGCCCGGAAAAGGAACGACGCAAGCTGGTCGATGAAAAGCTCGAGCTGGTGGGCCTGACCCAGTGGCGCAACAAGAAGCCGGACGAGCTGTCCGGCGGCATGCAGCAGCGAGTCGGGCTGGCCCGCGCACTGGCAATGGATGCCGACATTCTGCTGATGGACGAACCGTTCTCGGCGCTTGACCCGCTCATCCGCCAAGGCTTGCAGGACGAACTGCTGGCCCTGCAAAGCAAGCTGAGCAAGACCATCGTCTTCGTCAGCCACGACCTGGATGAAGCCCTGAAGCTCGGCAGCCGAATCGCGATCATGAAAGATGGCCGCATCGTCCAGTACAGCGTGCCGGAACAGATCGTCCTCAACCCGGCAGATGAATACGTTCGTACCTTCGTTGCGCACACCAATCCACTGAACGTGCTGTGTGGTCGTAGCCTGATGCGCACGGTCGATGAGTGCACGCACGTCAACGATTCGGTGTGCCTGGACCCGAGCGGCGACTCATGGCTCGACCTGGCCGAAGGCAATGTGATCAAGGGCGCACGGCAAGGTGCTACGCCCCTCGATCTGCAGAACTGGACCCCCGGCCAGGACGTCGGCACGCTCGACCGTCGCCCTACCCTGGTGCACTCCAACATCGGCATGCGCGACGCATTGCAGATCCGCTACCAGACCGGCAACAAGCTGGTCCTGCAGGACGGCAATAAAGTGGTCGGCATTCTCGGGGATACCGAGCTGTATCACGCGCTGCTGGGCAAAAACCACTGCTAAGGCCTGAAAATTAAAGTCTGAAACCGACAAGCCCGCTTCCCTGTGCTGGAATCACTCCAGCCGGGAGCGGGCTTTTTCGTTTGCGGCCTCGTCACCGCGCAACGCCTCTTCTGCTATTTCCGTTCCCTTGGCCCCCATGTCGTAAACGCACCTTTGTGTGGCGTCCATAGGCATTTGGCGACTTCGGTCCGGCCCTACCATCGCTCTCAGAGGGCTCTGTTCGGCCCTAACGACAAGTCAGGCGCCGCGCCGCCGCTGGGAGATCCGCGATGTTCAGCAAGCAAGACCAGATCCAGGGTTATGACGACGCACTGTTGTCGGCAATGAACGCCGAGGAGCAGCGTCAGGAAGACCATATCGAGCTGATCGCCTCGGAGAACTACACCAGCAAACGCGTGATGCAGGCGCAGGGCAGCGGCCTGACCAACAAGTACGCAGAGGGCTATCCCGGCAAGCGTTACTACGGCGGCTGCGAGCACGTCGACAAGGTCGAGCAACTTGCCATCGAGCGCGCCAAACAGCTGTTCGGGGCCGATTACGCCAACGTCCAGCCACACTCCGGCAGCCAGGCCAACGCAGCGGTCTATCTGGCGTTGCTGCAGGCAGGCGACACTGTATTGGGCATGAGCCTGGCGCACGGCGGTCATCTGACCCACGGTGCCAAGGTCAGCTTCTCGGGCAAACTCTACAACGCCGTGCAGTACGGCATCGACACCACCACCGGGCTGATCGATTACGACGAAGTCGAACGCATCGCCGTGGAATGCCAGCCGAAAATGATCATTGCCGGTTTCTCGGCCTATTCGAAGACGCTGGATTTTCCGCGCTTCCGTGAAATCGCCGACAAGGTAGGTGCCTACCTGTTTGTCGACATGGCACACGTTGCAGGTCTGGTGGCTGCCGGTCTCTATCCGAACCCGCTGCCGTATGCCGATGTGGTCACCACCACCACGCACAAGACACTGCGCGGCCCACGCGGCGGCCTGATTCTCGCCAAGGCCAACGAAGAGCTGGAGAAGAAATTCAATTCCGCCGTCTTCCCCGGCGGTCAGGGCGGCCCGCTGATGCACGTTATCGCCGCCAAGGCCGTGTGCTTCAAGGAAGCGATGGAGCCAGGTTTCAAGGCTTATCAACAGCAGGTCATCGACAACGCACAAGCGATGGCGCAGGTATTCATCGACCTCGGCTTCGATGTGGTTTCAGGCGGGACCGACAACCATTTGTTTCTGGTCAGCCTGATCCGTCAGGGCCTGACCGGCAAGGACGCCGACGCCGCTCTGGGCCGTGCGCACATCACCGTCAACAAGAACTCGGTGCCCAACGACCCGCAGTCGCCGTTCGTGACCTCCGGTCTGCGCATCGGCACGCCGGCCGTCACCACCCGCGGCTTCAAGGTGACCCAATGCGTCGAGCTGGCAGGCTGGATCTGCGACATTCTCGATAACCTCGGTGATGCCGATGTCGAGGCCAACGTCGCCAGTCAGGTAGCAGACCTGTGCGCCGATTTCCCGGTTTATCGCTGAGTCAGGAGTAGCCTTACATGCAGCATTACTCAGGCTTCGGCCTTCTCAAGCATTCCCTCAGCCATCACGAAAACTGGCAGCGCATGTGGCGCACGCCGACCCCGAAAAAGGTCTACGACGTGGTCATCGTCGGCGGTGGCGGGCACGGTCTGGCGACTGCCTACTATCTGGCCAAGGAGCACGGCATCACCAATGTGGCCGTGGTCGAGAAAGGCTGGCTGGGCGGCGGCAACACCGCACGTAACACCACCATCGTGCGCTCCAACTACCTGTGGGACGAGTCGGCCCACCTTTATGAGCACGCGATGAAACTGTGGGAAGGCCTGTCCCAGGACCTGAACTACAACGTCATGTTTTCCCAGCGCGGCGTCTACAACCTGTGCCACACCTTGCAGGACATGCGCGACTCCGAGCGGCGTGTCAGTGCCAACCGCCTGAACGGTGTAGATGGCGAACTGCTCAACGGCAAGCAGGTCGCAGAGGAAATCCCATACCTGGACTGCTCGAAAAACACCCGCTACCCGATCATCGGCGCAACCGTTCAGCGCCGTGGCGGCGTAGCTCGTCACGACGCAGTGGCCTGGGGCTTTGCGCGTGCCGCCGACGCCCTGGGCGTGGACCTTATCCAGCAGACCGAAGTCATCGGCTTTCGCAAGGAAAACGGCGTGTGCATCGGCGTCGAAACCAACAAGGGTTTCATCGGTGCCAAACGTGTCGGCGTGGTAACCGCCGGTAACTCCGGGCACATGGCCAAACTGGCGGGCTTTCGTCTGCCGATCGAATCACATCCTTTGCAGGCACTGGTCTCCGAGCCGATCAAGCCGATTATCGACAGCGTCATCATGTCCAACGCCGTGCATGGCTACATCAGCCAGTCCGACAAGGGCGACCTGGTGATCGGTGCCGGTATCGACAGCTGGGTCGGTTATGGCCAGCGTGGCTCATACCCGGTGATCGAACACACTATTCAGGCCATCGTCGAGATGTTTCCGGTGCTGTCGCGTGTGCGCATGAACCGCCAGTGGGGCGGCATCGTCGACACCACGCCGGACGCCTGCCCGATCATTTCCAAGACGCCGGTGCCGAACATGTTCTTCAACTGCGGCTGGGGCACAGGCGGCTTCAAGGCCACGCCGGGCTCGGGCAACGTATTTGCCGCCAGCCTGGCCAAGGGCGAGATGCACCCGCTGGCCAAGCCGTTCTCCATCGACCGTTTCCACAACGGCGCGCTCATCGACGAACACGGCGCTGCAGCCGTAGCCCACTAACAGGAGAACCCGACCATGCTGCATATCTTCTGTCCTCACTGTGGCGAACTGCGCTCCGAAGAGGAATTCCACCCGTCCGGCCAGGCGCATATTCCACGCCCGCTGGACCCAGGTGCCTGCACCGATGAGCAATGGGGCGACTACATGTTCTTTCGCGATAACCCGCGCGGCCTGCACCACGAGCTGTGGATACACGCTGCCGGTTGCCGCCAGTACTTCAACATGACGCGCAATACCGTGACCTACGAGATTCTCGAAACCTATCCGATTGGTACGAAGCCGCAGTTCACGGATCAGGGAGACAAGGTATGAGCCAGACCCAGCGCCTGCCCAACGGCGGCCGTATCAATCGCAGCAAGGTGCTCAACTTCACCTTCAACGGCCAGACCTATCAGGGCTTTGAAGGCGACTCGCTGGCCTCTGCCCTGCTGGCCAATGGCGTCGATATCATCGGCCGCAGTTTCAAATACTCCCGCCCGCGCGGCATCTTCGCAGCGGGTTCGGAAGAGCCAAACGCCGTATTGCAGATCGGCGCGACCGAAGCGACGCAAATCCCCAACGTGCGCGCCACGCAACAAGCGCTCTATGCAGGACTGGTCGCCACCAGCACCAACGGCTGGCCAAGCGTGAACACCGACGTCATGGGCATTTTGGGCAAGGTCGGCGGCAAGCTGATGCCACCGGGCTTCTACTACAAAACCTTCATGTACCCGCAATCGTTCTGGATGACTTACGAAAAGTACATCCGCAAGGCTGCGGGCCTGGGGCGCTCGCCGACCGAGAACGATCCGGACAGCTACGACGCGATGAACCAGCACTGTGACGTGCTGATCGTCGGCGCAGGCCCAGCCGGGCTGGCCGCCGCGCTGGCTGCCGGCCGCAGTGGTGCCCGAGTGATCGTTGCGGATGAACAGGAAGAGTTCGGCGGCAGTCTGCTCGACAGCCGTGAAAGTCTCGATGGCAAACCCGCTGCTGAATGGTTGGCTACGGTGGTCGCCGAGCTGAAAAGCCTGCGCAACGTCACATTGCTGCCGCGCGCCACGGTCAACGGCTACCACGATCACAATTTCCTGACCATTCACGAACGTCTGACCGATCACCTCGGTGATCGCGCGCCCATCGGCATGGTTCGCCAACGTATGCACCGGGTACGCGCCAAGCGTGTGGTGCTGGCTGCCGGTACTCACGAGCGCCCGCTGGTTTACGGCAACAACGATGTGCCGGGCAACATGCTGGCCGGCGCCGTTTCGACCTATGTCCGGCGTTACGGCGTAGCACCGGGTAAAAAACTGGTGCTGTCCACCAACAACGACCATGCCTACCGCGTTGCGCTGGACTGGCTCGACGCCAGCCTGCAAGTGGTTGCGATTGCCGATGCGCGGCACAACCCGCGCGGCCCGCTGGTTGAGGAAGCCCGCGCCAAAGGCATTCGCATTCTGACCGGCAGCGCAGTGATTGAAGCCCGTGGCAGCAAACGCGTGACAGCTGCCCGCGTCGCCGCAATCGAGGTCAAGACGCACGCAGTCACCAGCCCCGGCGAATGGCTTGATTGCGATCTGGTGGCCAGCTCTGGCGGCTACAGCCCGATCGTGCACCTGGCCTCGCACTTGGGTGGCAAACCGGTATGGCGTGAAGACATCCTCGGGTTTGTGCCGGGTGAAGCACCGCAGAAACGTATTTGCGTAGGCGGCGTCAATGGTGTCTACAGTCTTGCAGACAGCCTGGCCGATGGTTTTGAAGGTGGCGTGCGCGCGGCCAGCGAAGCAGGCTTCAAGGTGGTCGAAGGCGTGATGCCCAAAGCCCTCAGTCGCGCCGAAGAACCGACACTGGCGCTGTTTCAGGTGCCGCACGAAAAAGGCACCGCACGGGCACCCAAGCAATTCGTCGACCTGCAGAACGACGTGACCGCTGCTGCCATCGAGCTGGCGACCCGTGAAGGCTTCGAGTCGGTCGAGCACGTAAAACGCTACACCGCGCTGGGTTTCGGTACTGATCAGGGCAAGCTGGGCAACGTCAACGGTCTGGCCATCGCCGCCCGTTCACTGAACGTGTCGATCCCGGAAATGGGCACCACCATGTTCCGCCCCAACTACACGCCGGTCACGTTCGGCGCGATAGCCGGGCGTCATTGCAAGCACATCTTCGAACCGGTGCGTTTCACCGCACTGCACGCCTGGCATGTCAAAAACGGTGCCGAATTCGAAGACGTCGGCCAGTGGAAACGCCCGTGGTACTTCCCGAAAAACGGCGAAGACCTGCCCGCAGCCGTCGCTCGCGAATGCAAGGCGGTGCGCGACAGCGTGGGTCTGCTGGACGCTTCGACGCTGGGCAAGATCGACATTCAAGGCCCGGATGCCCGCGAATTCCTCAACCGCATCTACACCAACGCGTGGACCAAACTGGACGTGGGCAAGGCCCGCTACGGCCTGATGTGCAAGGAAGACGGCATGGTCTTCGATGATGGCGTGACTGCCTGCCTCGCCGACAACCACTTCCTGATGACTACCACCACAGGCGGCGCTGCACGCGTCCTGCAATGGCTGGAAATCTATCAGCAGACCGAATGGCCGGACCTGAAAGTGTATTTCACCTCAGTGACCGATCACTGGGCGACGCTGACGCTGTCCGGCCCCAACAGCCGCAAGCTGCTCAGCGAAGTCACTGATATCGACCTGGGCCGTGAAGCCTTCCCGTTCATGACCTGGAAGGAAGGTCTGGTCGCCGGTGTGCCAGCTCGCGTGTTCCGTATCTCGTTTACCGGCGAGCTGTCCTACGAGGTCAACATTCAGGCTGACTACGCCATGGGCGTTCTGGAAAAGATCGCCGAGGCAGGCAAACAGTACAACCTGACGCCTTACGGCACTGAAACCATGCACGTACTGCGCGCCGAAAAGGGCTTCATCATCGTTGGCCAGGACACCGATGGTTCGATGACTCCGGACGACCTGAACATGGGCTGGTGTGTCGGCCGGACCAAGCCATTCTCGTGGATCGGCTGGCGCGGCATGAATCGCGAAGACTGTGTACGAGAACAGCGCAAGCAACTGGTCGGCCTCAAGCCTGTCGACCCGACCAAATGGCTGCCAGAGGGCGCGCAACTGGTGTTCGACACCAAACAGACGATCCCGATGAGCATGGTTGGCCATGTGACTTCCAGCTATGCACACAACTCGCTGGGCTATTCGTTTGCGATGGGCGTGGTCAAAGGCGGCCTGGCGCGCATGGGAGAGCGGGTGTTCGCGCCTCTGGCAGACGGCAGCGTGATCGAAGCCGAGATCGTTTCTTCGGTGTTCTTCGATCCAAAGGGCGAGCGCCAGAATGTCGAGTAAGACGCGGAGCGCCGATCATCAGCAGCACACAGAATTCAAGGCAGGTTATTCATGACCACAGCGAACGTTTACCAGCAGCGCCCGACCACCGACGTCAAAGCCGAGTCGCCGCTGTTCCACGCAAACCTCGACAGCCTGATTGGCAAGGGGCGCGCCAGCCCGGGGGTTTTCCTGCGCGAGAAAAAACTGCTGGGCCATCTGACGATTCGTGGCAATGCCCACGATCCGGCCTTCGCCGCAGGCGTACACAAGGCGCTTGGCATGGAGCTTCCCGCCGCACTGATGCTGGTCATCAGTGGCGAAAGCTCGCTGCAATGGCTTGGCCCGGATGAATGGCTGCTGATCGTGCCGAGCGGCGAAGAGTTCGCGGCAGAGCAAAAGCTGCGCGAGGCGCTGACCGGGCTGCATATCTCCATCGTCAATGTCAGTGGCGGCCAGTCGATCCTCGAACTGACCGGTCCGAAAGTGCGCCAGGTATTGATGAAATCCACCAGCTACGACGTGCACCCGGACAACTTCCCGGTGGGCAAGGCCGTCGGCACGGTGTTCGCCAAGTCGCAACTGGTGATCCGCCGGACCGGTGAAGAAACCTGGGAACTGCTGGTCCGCCGCAGCTTCTCGGATTACTGGTGGCTGTGGTTGCAGGATGCGAGCGCAGAGTACGGGCTGAGCATTCAGGCGTGAAGAGCCGGGAACCGGGGCTGAAACCGCAGCGCCGGTTTCAATGAAGACTCCAGAGGGAGAGGCCTGTGGGAGCGGACTTGTCCGCGAAGACGGTAGTCCAGACGATACATTTCCGGTGAATGTACCGCCCCCTTCGCGAACAAGCGAAGCGTCGCCCGGTACGCTCCCACAAGATTTGTGTATAACGCGGAGCATTGGCACAAGAGTCAGCCGGATCTGTGGATAACGAACATTCAGGAGCTTTGATTCAATGAGCCGCGCGCCCGATACGTGGATTTTGACCGCCGACTGCCCCAGTGTACTGGGCACGGTAGATGCGGTGACCCGCTTCCTGTTCGAGCAGGGCTGCTACGTCACTGAGCACCACTCCTTCGATGATCGCCTGTCAGGGCGTTTCTTCATACGCGTGGAATTTCGTCAGCCCCAGGCTTTCGACGAACAGGCTTTCCGGGCCGGGCTGAGCGAACGAGGCGAAGCCTTCGGCATGATCTTCGAACTCACAGCACCCAACTACCGGCCAAAAGTGGTGATCATGGTTTCAAAAGCCGATCACTGTCTGAACGATCTGCTCTATCGCCAGCGTATCAATCAACTGTCCATGGACGTGGTCGCGGTGGTGTCCAATCACCCGGATCTTGAGCCATTGGCTGGCTGGCACGGTATTCCGTATTACCATTTCCCTCTGGACCCGAACGACAAGCCTGCGCAGGAAGCCAAAGTCTGGCAGGTCATTGAAGAGTCTGGTGCAGAACTGGTGATTCTTGCCCGCTACATGCAGGTCCTGTCTCCGGACCTGTGTCGCAAGCTGGACGGTAAGGCGATCAATATCCACCACTCGTTGCTGCCCGGTTTCAAAGGTGCCAAGCCCTACCATCAGGCTTACAACAAGGGGGTAAAACTGGTCGGAGCCACGGCGCATTACATCAACAACGATCTGGACGAAGGTCCGATCATTGCCCAGGGCGTGGAAGTGGTCGATCACAGCCACTATCCCGAAGACCTGATCGCCAAGGGTCGGGACATCGAAGGACTGACACTGGCCCGTGCGGTCGGTTATCACATCGAACGGCGGGTGTTTCTCAACGCCAACAGGACGGTGGTTTTATAGCTGCAACGGCTTCTCTCTGCTCCACCACAATAAAAGCGAGGTGACATGTATGTCTGGTAATCGCGGTGTAGTGTATCTCGGCGCTGGCAAGGTCGAAGTGCAATCAATTCCTTTCCCGAAAATGGAAGACCCACGCGGCAAGCGCATCGAACACGGCGTGATTCTGCGCGTAGTCTCCACCAATATCTGCGGCTCGGACCAACACATGGTGCGTGGTCGCACGACGGCGCAAACCGGGTTGGTCCTGGGTCATGAAATCACCGGCGAGGTGCTGGAAGCCGGGCGAGACGTGGAACATCTGAAAGTCGGTGATCTGGTTTCTGTGCCGTTCAACGTGGCGTGCGGTCGCTGCCGCAGTTGCAAGGAACAGAACACTGGCGTCTGGCTGACGGTCAACCCGGCCCGCCCCGGCGGTGCATACGGCTACGTCGACATGGGCGACTGGGTCGGCGGTCAGGCTGAATACGTCCTGGTGCCTTACGCTGACTTCAACCTGCTCAAACTGCCAGACCGCGACGCGGCGATGGAGAAAATCCGCGACCTGACCTGCTTGTCCGACATCCTGCCCACCGGCTACCACGGTGCAGTGACTGCCGGGGTTGGCCCTGGCAGCACGGTTTACGTAGCAGGCGCTGGCCCGGTCGGCCTGGCTGCGGCGGCGTCAGCACGCTTGTTGGGCGCGGCGGTGGTAATCGTCGGCGACGTCAACCCGAAACGCCTGGTCCACGCCAAGGCCCAAGGCTTCGAAATTGCTGACCTGTCCCTGGACACGCCACTGCACGAACAGATCGCTGCCCTGCTCGGCGAGCCTGAAGTGGATTGCGCCATCGACGCCGTAGGCTTCGAAGCTCGCGGCCACGGTCACGCCGGAGCACAGGCCGAAGCACCCGCCACCGTTCTCAACTCGTTGATGGGCGTAGTGCGCGTCGCAGGCAAGATCGGCATCCCCGGCCTGTACGTCACCGAAGACCCAGGTGCCGTAGACGCTGCCGCAAAAATGGGCAGCCTGAGCATTCGCTTCGGCCTGGGCTGGGCCAAATCCCACAGCTTCCACACCGGCCAGACCCCGGTCATGAAATACAACCGCCAGCTGATGCAGGCAATCATGTGGGACCGCATCAAGATCGCCGACATAGTGGGTGTCGAGGTGATCAGTCTGGATGAGGCTCCGCGGGGTTATGGGGAGTTTGATGCGGGCGTGCCGAAGAAGTTTGTGATTGATCCGCATCGGTTGTTTGGTGCTGTGTAGGCATCTAATAGCAAATGGGTTTATTGACTAATTACGTCAGCAGATTCAAGAGCGGGGAATGCTCTCTCACATCTGCTGGCGTATTAATCTTAACTCTTCTTCAGCATTAGAAATTTTAAGGGCTAATTTGTAAGAGGGTGGCGTCGATAGATCCTGAATAGGGTTAGCGAGGTTTTTCTGCGATTTCTTGTATTGTTGAACCAGAGGGAGTATCAGTTTTTTTGTGTTCGGGCTGGTTAGGGCCTGCCGTCAGGCAGGCCCTTGTTTTACCAGCTCGG
>NZ_LKBW01000305.1 GCF_002699855.1 Pseudomonas amygdali
CCGAGCTGGTAAAACAAGGGCCTGCCTGACGGCAGGCCCTAACCAGCCCGAACACAAAAAAACTGATACTCCCATTCCTCGTACAAGCAGCCATTTTACCGATGCGGACAACCCCGTTTCACACCAGCCAATGCCACAACAACAGCGTACCTATCAGCCCCACGGTCGCAAACGCCCGGCAGTGCACTGGATATCGTCGTCACGCGCGCAATAAATCATTTTAGTCATGTGGGTATAGTGCCTGTGCAACAAGGCTTGGTGCTTGCGGTCCAACTCACTGCACTTACTACCCGCCCGGCATCGCGTCACCCATCATCTGATCAGAGCCGCGATCAATTCAACGGATCACTCGACAGGACATCAGATGACCTCATCCAGCCAGCGCCTGGCCTTGCTTGAAGCAGTTGTCGAGCAGTCATTCAATGCCGTTTTGATCACCGATGCCAATCTGACCAATGGCGGCCCTTTCATTGTGTATGTCAACCCGGCATTCTGCGCGATGACCGGCTACGCAGCAGAGGCATTGATCGGCCTTTCGCCACGGATCCTGCAAGGACCCGACACCGATGGTCAGGTGATCGAGCGTATGCGTCAGTGTTTGAGCGAAAGCCTCTTTTTCGAAGGGTCGACAGTCAATTACCGCGCGGACGGAAGCCCCTATGTCGTCGAGTGGAAAATTTCCCCGGTGCGCGACGATGCGGGTGCGGTTTGCAACTTTGTATCGGTGCAGCAAAACATCAGCCCGCGCATTCGAGCAGAGCGCGAACAGCATTTGCTGGCTCAGGCGCTGAACGCCGCGCTTGATCCGATCATGATTACCGATTGCAACGCCACTATCGTTTTTGCCAATGAGGCCTTTCAGCACATCACCGGTTACAGCGCGTCGGAAATAATCGGCGAAAACCCGCGAGTGCTTAGCTCGGGTAAACATGATGAGATGTTTTATGCGCAATTCAATGAAGCGCTGGCCAGTGGTACGCCCTTTCGTACTACCTTTATCAACAAGCGCAAGGATGGCTCTCTGTTCTACGCAGAACACAGCATTTCCCCGCTGTGTAACCTGGAAGGAACCATCACGCATTACGTCAGCATCAGCCAGGATGTAACCACGCGGCTGGGCCGTGAACAGAAGTTGCTGGAGATTGCTCACAGCGACCCGCTGACCGGGCTGAACAACCGAAGGGCGGCGGAACACACCCNTCTTATCATCGGCGACATCGATCATTTCAAATCGGTCAATGACCGATACGGCCACCCTGCTGGCGACAGGGTATTGACCAGCGTTGCAGTCATCCTTAAACAACGGATCCGCCTGCAGGATGTCGCGGCTCGATGGGGAGGAGAAGAGTTTCTGATACTCGTGCCCGATAGCTCACTGGATCATGCCGCTGAATTGGCCGATCGCATTCGCGAGGGCGTTGAGGGTCTGTTGATACCGAATACAGGCTCAGTGACTATTTCTCTGGGAGTTGCGCAACTCAGCCCGGGAGAAACAGCGGCAAGCCTGATTCAGCGTGCAGACAAAGCGCTCTATCAGGCCAAGCGCCTGGGCCGCAACCGTGTCGATATCGCACAGGCAGACGACACGATTTATTGAGGTTGGCTACGAGCGGAGTCTTCAGGAATACCGTACGGCGCTATTGGTATCTCACCGTGACGGACGCTTTACGGCCGACTACCACCAACAAGAGCGGGTATTCTCAACACCTTGTTGGCAGCGGTGATGTAAATCCAGTGTTGTGAACCGGTAGAACAGAATGCAAGATTGCCGGTGTCTTTCGCCGTCACCTTTATTTTCCCCAGCAACTCGCCGCTGGCAGAGAACACCTGAATGCCCTCTTTGCTGCTGCTCCAGACGTTGCCCTGCGCGTCGACCTTGAGTCCGTCAGGGATGCCGGGGGCAATCTCGGCAAACACCTTGCCGTTACTCAGCGCCCCGTCGCGCACCTGATACACCCGGATGCTGTGTGCCAGTTTCGGATTCTTGAAATCATGCGCCAGTTGCGAGTCGGCGACATACAGCAAGCTTTGATCGGGTGAAAACGCAAGACCGTTCGGCGAATGAAGTCCCGGGGTATTCAACCTTACCAGTTGGTTTTGTTCCGGATCGTAGCGGTATACATACTCGCCGCCCTGCTCCGGTTTGCCGCCATAACTTTCAGCCTTGTTCAACACGGCCGAAGGTTGGATCACTGAACCAGATACCACCGCGCTTATCGACCACGACGTCATTCGGGCTGTTCAAACGCTTGCCCTCGTACCGTCGACCACTGTGCGCCATTGACCATCCGCCTCCTGTCGTACTATTGCGCGTTCGCCATGGGATGCGGCGATGACTCGGCCTTCGGCATCCAGAGCATGCCCGTTCTGATAATGGGCGGGGTCGAGCCATACAGTGACGCCGTCATGCTCTTTCCAGCTCATGACCTTGTTCGCCTTCACATCACTCCAGATCAACCGACCGTCGGTCAAACACAAAGGGCCTTCCGCCCACTGCGCATCGGCGGTAAGCACTTGTGCCTGCGCGCCGGGCTGGATGAGTGCAGCAAACCGCGGATTACTGGCAACCACCGTGACTGGCGACGCGTCTGAAGCCACCACTGCGCCTGCGGCGAGAAGCGCGCCCGCCAACACGAGCGAAGTGGTTTTCTTGCCTGGATGACGGAAGACTCGATTCATGCATTTCGCCCCAATTGATCAGTAGGCACATCGGCCAGAAGAACGTTTGGCGGCAGCATCCGGCTTGAGTTTCACGATGAGCTGAACGTTGGGCTGATCACCCACGGTACGAGTCAGATGCCCAACCCTGTTGTCGCCAGGCCTTGCTTTGGAGCTGCTGTCGGCATTGAACTGCATTTCCCCGGGGCCCTGAACCAATACCGTGCCATCGGTGGTCTCCACAGGCCACTGACCCTGTAAGGTGATCACCCACTGAGGGCCCGGCGCATGGTGCCAACTGCCGACGTACCCCGGCGGCAGTACCGCGTAGGCAATACTTTCTACTTCGTCGGGCGATACTCCGATCCACTGAGGCTCGGCAGGTGGCGCGTAACTTTTGAATTCCAGCCCCTCGATACGGCAATGCTCGACATGAGTGGCCCCTGTCTCGTCAGCCCAGACAGTGGCGTACTTGACGGGGGGCTGAAGCTTGCCGTTGCTGGTGGTACTTTCTTGAGAGTTTGCGGGTACAGACAGTACCGCCGCATTGACGCTACTGCTTGCCGCACAAACGGCAGCAAAGGTCAGTGCAAATGCAAAGAGCGTTTTCATGGGTAAATCCTTGTTCGCGAGAACACTGGGTGGGAAGACAACGTCGCTGTGCCACTACCAATCACTAGGCCAGTCGCGTAATAACGCGCGATCAAACAATCACTCATCGAAACCGGACCTGCCCTGACAGGCCCGGACGTTAAATCAGAGTTTCGGTAACTGACCGATGCGCGCCATCATTTCGGTAACGATCTGCAGGTCCAGCAGAAACTGTCCGGTCGTCTTGAACTCGTTGTCCGTGTGGCCGGTATATTTGACTTCGGGCCTCGCCAGACCGAACTGCACGCCATTGGGCAGTTCATGTACCGACGTCGCGCCAGCCGAGGTGCCGAACGCATGTTCCATACCCAGATTTTCGCTGGCAACCGCAAGCAGCGCCCTGACCCATTCGCCCTCTGGATTGCGGTACATCGGCTTGGCAATGGAATAGTCGAACGCAGGCTTGATGCCGGTTTTCACGCTCCACGCTGCAAGTTTTTCGGAGATTTCGGATTTGAGCTCTTCCGGAGACCTGCCCTTGGGCACGCGCAAGTTGACCGCAAGTTTGAACGCTGTTTCATCCATCGCGACATAGGTAAGAGAAGCGGTCAGCGGCCCCATGAACTCGTCGGAGAAACCAACGCCCAACTTGTTGCCCAGATAATCAAGGCCCCAGTTGTCGGCTGCATAGCGAGCAGCGTCAGTAATCTGATTATGTCTGAGCGCGACCTTGCCTTGAAGGCTGTTGATGAAGTCAAGCATCCTCGCAACCGGGTTGACTCCAGACTGGGGCGCCGATGAGTGCGCGGAAACACCCGTCACTGTCAGCTTGACGTCATTGCCGTCGACGCTGGCATCGACCGCGAAATTGCCGCCATTGCTTTTCACGTAATCCGCACCGGCCTGTTGCAGGCTGGCAGCCAGTTGCGCAGGCTTGTCGGTTAACAGAGTAGCGACCGATTTCGATGGAATCTGGTTGGTGGCCGCACCTCCGGTCATCGAAACGATTTCAGCACCCTCGCCGTCAGCGTTGCGTCGCGCGAAACTGGCCATGACCGTCCCATAACCTTTTTCCGCGATGACAACCGGGTAGCTGCCATCCAGCGCCAGGTTGTAACCAGGCGTCGGGTTGCGCTCAAAATAGTAGGGGATTGCGTCACCCGTGGTCTCTTCAGTTGTATCGATCAGCAACTTGAAGTTTCTGGCCAGCGGCAGCTTTTCTTCCTTGATGACCTTCATGGCATAGAGCGCCACGACAATGCCATTCTTATCGTCTTCGGTGCCACGCCCATACAGGCGATCACCAATCAATGTAACCTTGAACGGATCGAGCCGCGTGCCGTCCGGCAACACCCAGTTTTCCGGCGTGACCGGTACAACATCGGCATGGACGTGAATGCCCACGACTTCATCGCCCACCCCGTCGAGCGAGACTTCATAAACACGGTTATCGACGTTGCGAAACTTCAGATCGAAGCGTTCGGCAAGGCCTTTGATCGCGTTGGCGATCTTGATGAACTCCGGGTTTTCATGCTGGGCAACGCCGTCAACACGGGCGGTTGGAATGGCGACCAGCTCACGCAATGTGTCGGTTGCCGCATTGCCATACTTCAACCGGGTATACAGACCGAGCAGGCGATGAATGTCGTTCCGTTGTGCGTCGAAAAGTGTTTTGTTGTCGAGAAAGGTGTTGATGGCCGGGCCAAAATCAGCAGCTTTGACACCATCAGTGCCGGACAGACTTTTCAGAAACTGCCTGAAATCCGTGACCGATTTCTCATTGAAAGTCTTGAGAATGATCGTGCTCTGTTGTGCAGTGACGTTGGCATTCGCCACGCAGGTGAAGGACGAAAGGCTGGCCATTATCAGCGCGGTTGCGGCCAGTTGCTTGAGTGAAAGGTTCATTGTTCAGGGCATTCCTTGGCAGGTACAGCACGCAAAAATTCTGACCACTTGATCAGTAAGATTTCAAACTTACACCATGAGCAATGATGCGAGAATCCCCGCTTTGAAATGAGGCAATGCCTTAAAGGGCTCGAATGATCAATGTGCCTTGAAACACACGTGATCAATACAACCTGACCGAGTTGCAATCACCCATCCGATTACCTATATTCCGGCGTGGCGCCATCTACGCCACCTACCGCGGAAAGGGCTGCGCCCAGGATTCTGATTCGATATTCCGTCACTACGACTCCCGACCTTCAAGCGGACAAGGTTTTTGCAAGGAGATCGTATGCCCAGCAATAAAACGTCCTCGTCCCATCACGGCCGTATCAACCTCGAACAGCAGCGTAAGCGTGCCAAAGAGCTTCTGCTGCGGATGAAAGACGGCACTGCACCTGATCAGCTCATCCTGCTCGACAAAACGGCGCCGACCTTATCTGATGCCAATGGCTGATCGCGAGGCAATTGGGCTTCAGCAGCTGGCCCAGGCTAAAGGCCCATGTCGATGCAGTCGACTTCGCAGCCCGGAATCCGGATTTCGAAGCAAGCGACGAAGCGCAAACCGTGCATTGGCGATGCGGCAGCGACATTGCCCATACGCTTAAGCTCGCGGGCTTCAAAGGCTCGTTCAAGATGCTGACAGACCCTTTGTGCATGGGGCCGGTTCAGGCTGTGCCTGAAAAGGCATATCAGGCAGCGCGCAGTCAGTACATCAGCCAGGCATTCGGGCTGAGCCTTACGGATGTCGCACGCCGGTTTGATGATGAATACACCGACCTGCAGCAAATGAGCAGTGCCGATCACTGCGTGCTGTGGTGCGAGGCAGATGCCTACGATCAGCTTTTCCTGATCAGGACGCTGTCAACCCTTGAGCAGCTGCCTGCCAGGCTTGAAATTATTCAGGTGAGCCAGATTCCAGGCGTCCAGCGCTTCATCGGCATTGGCCAACTGGCGCCCGACCTGCTTGCCTGGCTGTGGCCGCAGCACAAGGCGGTGACCAAAGAAATGCTGCATCTGGCCCGCCAGACATGGGCGGCTTACTGCAACGCCTCGCCGGTTGCCCTCGCCGAACTGGCCCACACCGCGCAACCATCATTGCCCTGCCTTGCCCCGGCCCTGTTACGTCAGCTACAGGAATTACCAGGCGTCGAAGACGGCTTGTCACTCACCGAGCGCCTGTCGTTGCAGTGCATCAGCGAAGCCGGGTCAATGACCTTCGGCCAAGTGTTTGCTGAGCTGACGGACAAGCGCGAGCCGTTACCGTTTCTGGGCAACATGATGTTTCACGCGATGATGCGCCCCTTGATTGATTCTCCGACCGCGCTACTGATCGAATCAGACCCCCAACTTGAATGGCCTCGCCGCTCGCTCAGGCTAACCCCGCTGGGACAGCAAGTATTGGCCGCAAAAGCCTATTGGCCCAACTACTGCCATCAAGCGCGCTGGGTTGGCGGCGTCTGTATTCAGCCCGGACAACCTCACTGGATGATAGATAACCACTTGCGACCCCTATGGCGCGCCTGACTCTCAGGAACGCACTGACGGCCAGTTGTAACGCTGGTGATGCTGATCGGTCGCGAAAATATCCAAGAGGTGCCTGCACCCGAACCGGACACAGGCACGGCGCATCAGATCACGCCACAGGCTGCACGATCACCGCCACCGCCCAAGGGTGCAGGGTGGTCGGAATGGTTGTCGCCGCCCGCATGAACCATCAGCGCATGGCCTTTGATTTCGGAGATTTTCTTCAACCGTGGTGCCAGTACCGGATAGTTTGCAGTGCCGTCGGCGTTAACGTACAACGCAGGCAGATCGCCTAGATGGCCATCAGCGTAAGGCCCCAGATGCTTGCCGGTCTTGGCCGGGTCAAAGTGACCGCCTGCGGCCAGCGCAGCGACCTTCTTGCCGTCCTTCGTACCGGCGTCGCAGCTGCCATTTTCATGTACGTGAAAACCGTGAATGCCCTCAGGCAAGTCTTTCAGATTCGGGGTAAACAGCAAGCCGTACTGTGTTTCGCTCACCGTCACGTTGCCAACAGGTTTGGGCGCGCCGTCAGCGCTGACCAGATTGATGGGAACGTCCAGCGATGCAGCCTGGACACTGAGGGAGAAAACGCCAAGCAGGCCTAGCCAAAGATGAGGTTTCATGATTTCAATGCGTCCCTGATCTGGTAATCGGATTGAACGTCGCGACGGGCAGCGTGAAGCGGCATGCCACGCAACGTCCTTGATGTCACAGAGGGTGTGACCACAGACCAACGCACTTGATGCAAAAAGATGACCGGGGAAAGTTATGCAAAACGTCTCGACTGGCCTGCCATCACCAAAGTTGGCAGACCAGCGACGTTGACTTGCGCTCAGCTATGGGCGCAGGGGCGCCACTCAGATATCCAGGCAGATCTTGCCGAAATGCTGATTGGTTTCCTGATAACGGAACGCCTCGACAATGTCGGTCATCGGGAAGGAGCGATCCATGACCGGACGCATGCCATTGGCATCAATGGCGCGGATCATGTCCTGCTGCTGGGTGCGGCTACCCACCAATACACCCTGCATGCGCAGTTGCTTGACCAGTGCCGGGACGAATTCCAGCTGACCGGCGACACCGCTCAGAATGCCGATGACCGAGATATGTCCAGCGACCCGTGCGGCTGTCATGGAGTGCTGCAATGTCGAGGGGCCGCCCACGTCGATGATGTGATCAACACCACGGCCGCCAGTCAGCTTGCGGGCCGTCTCGCCCCAGTTGCTGTCCTTGCGGTAGTTGATCAGGTGGTCGGCGCCCATGGCTTTCAGACGCTCCAGCTTTTCATCACTCGACGACGTCGCGATAACGGTCGCACCCACCATCTTGGCGAACTGCAACGCGAAAATCGATACACCGCCAGTGCCCTGCACCAGAACGGTATCACCAGCTTTCAACGCATCATCGACCATCAGCGCGCGCCACGCGGTCAAGCCTGCGGTGGTCAGCGTGGACGCTTCGGCATGAGTATAACCCAGTGGCGCGTGGGTGAATGAGGTGGCACGGGCAGTCACTTGCTCGCGGGCATAACCGTCAACGCCGTCGCCCGGCACAGTGACGAAACCTTCAACCAGCGGCTCGCCGCTGATCCACTCAGGGAAGAACGTGCTGACGACAGAGTCGCCGACAGCGAACTCGCTGACGCCCTCGCCTACTGCGGTTACCACGCCTGCGCCATCGGCCATGGGAATGCGTTTTTCAGTCGGTGCCCACATGCCGGTGACGACTGCGAAGTCGTGATAGTTGAGCGAATTTGCGTGCAGACGCACAGTGATCTCACCGGCTTTCGGTGCCAGTACTTCGCTTTCGCCAACACTGACCTGATCGTAGCCGCCGCCAGCCTGCACGTAGATGGTTGTATTGCTCATGGTCAATCTCCTATCAATTCAACATTACGCAAAATGACGAAATGTTTAAGTAACGCTAAAGGGTCATAGTTCTTTCTTGAGCCGATCGGCAAACCGGTCGATGGCTAGCTCGTCGCGGCGAAAATAAGTCCATTTGCCGATCCTTGTTGCCTGAACCAGCCCGGCGCGTTGCAGAATCGCCAGGTGCGCAGACGCGGTGGAAGCCGACAGACTGGCCTTGGCCTGAATGTGCGAGACGCACACGCCTATCGCCGGATCACCGTGGTCCTGTGGAGGGAAATGGGCTTGCGGGTTTTTCAGCCACTCCATGATCAACATGCGAGTGTCATTGCCGACCGCTTTGATTTGCTCAAGAATCATGGGGCACAACATTACGCTTTTTTACGAAATGTTCAACCCCTGATTTATGCCCGTACATCTGAACGCCTATTTCATTACAGCTTCACATCGGCCTGACAAATGAAGCAATCTGTCGACTCCAACAAAACCGACTGCACGGCTGAGAGCACTCAGACTCATGATGAACCTTAAATACAGCGCATTCACCGCCCTGCTGCTGGGCATGACAGGCATGGCTCAGGCTCAGGAATCCACCTCGCATCTGGACAAGGTTCTGCAAGCCGGCCAGTTGGCAGTCTGCACGACTGGCGATTACAAGCCCTATACCCTGCTGCGCGAAGACGGTGAATACGAAGGCATCGATATCACCATGGCACGCTCGCTGGCCAAGAGCCTGGGAGTTAACGTGCGGTGGGTGCCTACCACCTGGAAAAACCTGATGCCGGACATGGTTGCCGGCAAATGCGACATAGGCATGGGCGGCATCTCGGTCAGCCTGGAACGCCAGAAGAAAGCCTTCTTCAGCAATACGCTTGATGTCGATGGCAAGATTCCCCTGGTGCGCTGTGAAGACAAGGCCATGTACGAGACGGTCGAGCAGATCAATCAGCCCTCGGTGCGCTTGATAGAACCTGCTGGCGGCACCAATGAAGCCTTCGCGCGCGCTCATCTGCCGAAGGCGTCTCTGGCATTTCACGACAACAAGACCATCTTCCAGGAACTGCTGGACAAGAAGGCTGACGTGATGATCACCGATGCCTCCGAAGCGCTTTATCAGCAGAAACGTATGCCTGGCTTGTGTGCGGTCAACCCGACCGCGTACATGCAATACGGCGAAAAGGCCTACCTGTTGCCCCGCGATGATGTGACCTGGAAAAGCTACGTTGACCAATGGCTGCATTTGAGCAAGGCCACTGGCGAGTATCAGCAGGCGCTCGGGGAATGGCTGGCAGTGCCTACGCAACTGTAAAAAAGTATCATTTAGCCACTACACCTAAAGCTTGAGTTCGAGACGCCGATAGTTGATGGCCAGCGATGCATTCGCAAGGTCCCGATTCAGCAGGCGAACAAACCCTAAAGAGGAACTTTCATGTCCCGAACTCAAGCGCCTCATGGCGGTTTCAATATAAAACAACGATTGATGGCCTCGACCTTCGCCATCATCGTTGCGTTTATCGCTTTGTCGTTTTTCATGATCCATACACTCAAGACATCCACTGAGAATGTCGACGCTTTGTACAACCGGGATTTTCTGGCCACCGAGGCCGTGAACAATATCGACGGTGCACTGACCCGTGTGGACATCAATATCCTGCGCATGATCGCCATCGGCAATCCGGAGCAGACTGCGGGCTGGAAAAACGAGAACGAGGCCGCTTTTGCCAAGCTTGATGAGCTGACCGTTCTGCTCGGCAAGAACACCGCTGAAACGCTGGATGTCACGCTGACCCAGCAGTTGCAGCGCGACTACACTAAGTTGCGTGATGGTATGCGGCACCAGACGAGCGTTATCCAGACGGGTGATATCGCCGCCGCCACCAACATCAATCGCACCGAGGTCAAACCCTTCGCCGAGCAGGTCTTCAAAACCCTGCAAACCCTGCGCGAGCAAGGCAAACAGAAGGCAGGCGAGCGCTTTGATGCTCAGGAAGCAAGTGCTACCCGGACCAACAACCTGTCCATCACCGCCACACTTTTGATTGCGGTGCTGGGTGTCGTGGTGACACTACTGACCATACGCAGCATTCTGGCAGCCATAGGTGGCGAACCGGATACGGTGGCCACCATTACCCGCACCATCGCCAGAGGCGATCTGAGCAGTACTATCAAGGTCAATGCCAATGACAACACCAGCGTCGCCGCTGCCGTGGTTGCCATGCAGACTCAACTGCGGGACACCCTGCAACAGATTTCAAACTCAGCGACCCAGCTGGCTGCCGCTGCTGAAGAGATGACCGCCATCACTGAAGACGGGGTTCAGGGCATCCAGCGACAGAACAACGAGATTGACCAGGCCGCGACTGCCGTCAATGAAATGACCAGTGCGGTAGAAGAAGTGGCGCGTAATGCCAAACACACCGCACGCTCTTCAAGCAACGCGACCAGCGCAGCACAAGCAGGTCTGGGGCTGGTTAAGAAGACCGTCAGCGCAATCAATACCATGAGCACCGACGTACAGAAAACAGCCGTGCTAATTGGCGAGCTGGCTGATCAGTCGCGCGACATCGGCAAGGTTCTGGATGTGATCCGTGGTCTCGCCGAGCAAACCAACCTGCTGGCCCTCAACGCTGCTATTGAGGCAGCGCGAGCGGGTGAAGCCGGACGCGGATTTGCTGTGGTGGCGGATGAAGTGCGTGCCTTGGCGCACCGCACTCAGCAATCAACCAGCGAAATCGAGCGCCTGGTCAGCAATATTCAGAACGGCACTGATCGGGCGGTGAGCTCCATGCGCGGCAACACGGAACTGGCCAGCGACGCGCTCAGTATCGCCGAGGGTGCCAATGATTCTCTGAGCGTCATCAGTACAGCAGTCAGTGAAATCAACGACCTCAATCTGGTCATCGCCAGCGCCGCACAACAACAGGCACACGTTGCGCGGGAAGTGGACCGCAATCTGGTGAACATTCGTGACCTGTCTGCGCAATCTTCATCAGGTGCACAGCAGACCAGCAGCGCGAGCCGTGAATTGTCGACGCTGGCTCTGGACCTGAACAATATCGTCGGGCGCTTCCGTCTGTCCTGATGCGAGGCACACTCTGTGCGCTGCTACAGCGCGCAGGGTGCGCAAATTCCGGACCTGGCCGGCCTATATCCGCGTCTGCGTACATATTCTGTTGCAAGCCCGTTGCGCCTGAAATAGCGTGGTGTTCTGGACGAACAAGGACTACACGCATGAAGCCCGGCAAACCTATCACACGCGCATTCTGTGTCGAGTTGCAGCAAGAGCTGTCAATCGCGGCTGCCCGACGCGAATACTTCTCTCAGGAGCCGCCACGCAAACGCTTCGAGTTTCTCTGCTCGAATGAGGCTTGCAGGGCGATGGGGGCAAAGGTGACCGGGGTTCGCTATGACGTGAAACCACAGGACAATCCAACCTTCGTTGCTGCGCACTTCCGCGCCAACCCGCACTACGATCACCATCCGGAGTGTGAGTGGGTGGATGAGAGCGCAGACGAAAAGCCGGACGTTCGTGTCGAAGAAACAGATGCTCAGACGCGTGTGCGCCAGGCCAAGCGCAAGCTGGATGACTACATCGACATATTCGACCCGACGCTCAAAGCACCGGTCAAAGAGAAGTCCGGGGAAGAAAAAGCCGGTGCAGGCAATCTGCAGCCCATCGTCAGCCAGCCTTTGACCGAACCCGCGTCACCCAAGGCCGCCCGCTACAGCGAAACCCGCACCAACAACCTGGAGCGCCTGGTAGACAGCTATCGACAGGCCAAGGCCGAGTTGTCACTGGACGATTTCAAGCTGTTGAAACTGAGAATTCCCGGTCAGGGCGAAGTGTCGCTACGCGGGTATTTTCGCCATATCAAGTACGCGCAAACGGGTGACAACGGCCGTGTGCTATTTGGTGGAGGGTTGATTGAGCAACGTTACGGGCTGGGGTTCAAGTTCAGGTTTTTTGACCGTATCGACGGCAAACTGGTAACGCTTTACGTATCGCCCGCGCAAATGCAGGCCTACCGTTCAAGCCGCTATATCAGTGAGTTGTTAAGCCACGCGGATGACGTGAAGTTCTTCACGGTATATGCACTGGGAACGGTCACGCAAAGTCCATCGGGCAAGAGTTATGGCCTGGAAGTCGATGACTTGCGGCATCTGGCGATTGTGTTGGGCCCAGCGAAAGACCTAGTCGAGGAAGGGAAAGCCGCTGCACCTTGAGCATGCATCCAGTGATCGTCCCAGCGCATGGCGCTGGAACGATACAGGTCAAGCTATCAGGCTTTGACGATCCAGCCGACTGGCGCCTCGATGTCACCGGATTGCACGCCGGTCAATTCCTTGTACAGACGCTGAGTGACCGGACCGACTTCGGTCTGGCTGTAGAACACATGCAGCTTGTCCTTGTAGGAAATCCCGCCAATCGGGGTGATCACCGCAGCCGTACCGCAAGCGCCCGCTTCCTTGAAGGTGTCGAGCTGGTCGATGAATACATCGCCCTCCTCGACCGTCAGGCCAAGACGGGATTTTGCCAGTTCGATCAA
The DNA here is from genome assembly GCF_002699855.1 of Pseudomonas amygdali. Lineage (GTDB taxonomy): Bacteria > Pseudomonadota > Gammaproteobacteria > Pseudomonadales > Pseudomonadaceae > Aquipseudomonas > Aquipseudomonas amygdali. The sequence goes on from NZ_LKBW01000305.1 coordinate 13,136, forward strand.
CGACAGGCGGGTGATGCCCGGCAGCACCGACGGTGATTTCGGCGTCAGGAACACATCATCATTGGTGATGGCAAAGAAGTTTGCCGAACCCACTTCCTCGATCTTGGAATGGGTCTGCGGGTCGAGATAGATGCAATCGGCAAAACTGTGTTTCTTGGCTTCAGAGCCGGGCATCAGGCTGGCGGCATAGTTGCCACCAACCTTGGCAGCCCCGGTGCCATTGGGCGCAGCGCGGTCATACCCGGAAATCACGAAATTGTTTGGCTTCAGGCCGCCCTTGAAATAGGCGCCCACCGGGATGCAGAAGATCGAAAAGATGAACTCCGGGGCCGTACGTACGCCGATGTTGTCACCCACACCAATCACGAACGGGCGCAGATACAACGCGCCGCCTGAACCATATGGCGGAATGAAACGTTCGTTGGCCTTGACGACCTGTTTGCAAGCCTCGATGAACACATCAGTCGGTACATGAGGCATCAACAGACGAGAACAACTGCGCTGCATGCGCTGCGCGTTCTGATCGGGACGGAAAAGATTGATCGAGCCATCCTTGCAGCGATAGGCCTTGAGACCTTCGAAGCACTGCTGACCATAATGCAGCGCGGTCGAACCCTCGCTGATATGCAGCGTGTTGTCCTCGGTCAGCGACCCCTGATCCCAGGCGCCGTCGCGCCAATGAGAAAGGTAGCGCTTGTCAGTCTTGATGTAATCGAAACCCAGAGTGTCCCAGTTGATGCTTTCTTGACTCATAACGCCCTCTATCATTTTAGCGACTGCCTGGACGAGTCAGGCCAATGCCTTATTCTGCCAGATCATTCAGGCCCTGAGGCTCGAAATAAATGCAAACCGACATGGCATTTCTGACGCACGTCCACACCCAGTCATCAACTGAGTCCTAACCAATGGCCGACTGCGTTGCCGATGCCTGACGCTGGCGAACGTAGCCGAGAAAGGCATCCATGTCAGAACTGCACAACGTTCGCGCTACGGCCTTGACCTCCTCCATCGGCCAGTCCCACCAGGCAGTTTGTAACAACAGGTCGCGAACATACTCTTCAAAACGCCAGCGGATGAACTTGCAGGGGTTGCCCCCCACAACCGAATAGGGGGCCACATCCCTGACAACCATCGCACCAGCGGCAACGATTGCACCGTGGCCGATGTTAACGCCCGAAACAATGACAGCGTTGGCGCATATCCAGCAGTCACTGCCAATCACGACATCGCCTTTGCTGGGAGCGTAATCCTTGATATCCGCCACTTGCTCGGCCATCGCCGGAAACGGATAAGTCGTGATCCAGTCGGTGCGGTGTTCGCCGCCCAGCAGGATCTTCACCCCCTCGGCAATCGAGGTGTAAGCACCTACCCTCAGTATTGCGTCATCACCAAAATCGACAATCTCCGGCACCCCGTAAGTACCCACCCCTACCACCGCACGCGGATACTTCAACCTGATTTTTTCGGCATGCCGTTCCAGCTTGTCCATTTTGCGCAGTTGCCTGCGCACTTTCCTTGCCTTCAGAAGCTCGATGATTTTCATGGTTACCTTGAATAAATTCCATTTCAAACAGCCTCACCGCGCTACCGGTAGCTGAAAATTAAACGCTTGCAACGCCGCCAGGTTGTACGATCGGCATATTTAAACGGGATAGAGAGCAGTAGTTTCCAGGCGTATCGCTTATCCGCGACAGCGGCGTATTTCAATGCCTTGTTGACGACTTGAGTGCGGCCACTCTGATATTCGGGATGCTCACGGTAGGGCTCGATACTTTTGAGATCAGCCTCAAGCAGCACCTTGTACTTGCGTGAAAGGTTGTTGGGGTGACGTCGATAGCGTGTCACGACTTCGGGGATCACATGCATTTCATAGCCCAGGCGGGCAATTCTCAGCGTGGCCTGGAAATCCTGAACCTTTATCTCCGGATCGTAGCCGTTCGCGTCGCGCATGGCCTGCATCCGATACAGGGCCACCGGCGCCCCGACAACGACCGCACCGCGCAACACGTCGTCGAATGTCAGCCGTTCGATATAGTCGCGCGATTGGCATTTGATCGTGTTGCCGTCGCAGTCCATGTAGCTGATCAGTGCGCCTACGCAGCCGACTTCGGGGTACTCGTCGAGATACTGCGCACGGATACGCAGCGAAAACGGGAGCATGATGTCATCGAGGTCCGGTGTGGACAGATAGACGCCTTTCGCATGTCGCAGGCCATGATTGAGAGCGGCACTGACCCCCTGGTTGGCTTGGCGATAGAGCTGGAACGGGTAACGCGCCTGCAATGACTCAAGCATCGCGATGCTGTTGTCGGTCGAACCATCGTCAACGATGATGACTTCAAAATTACCGTAGTCCTGAGCAAAGATGCTCTGAAGGGCAGCTTCAAGGAAGCGCTCGGCGTTATAGCAAGGGGCGACGATCGAGACCAGGGGTTGAGGCGTGAGGCTCTGACTTTCTGAGGGCATCATGGGGTAATAGCCATAATCATTATCGGCCCTGACGGGCTCGGGAAACGGGTTATCCATAACAGGCGTTCGAAAACGCACATCATGCGGTAAACAGCCCGTTTTTTCTATGGAAGGTCACAAACGCCCTATAACGAGGCATATCCGACCGCAAAAAATGCTGCCACCGCCGAACATTCATCAAGTGTAGATTGTATCCGAAAAAAAACCCCGTTCTTCGCAGAACGGGGTTTCGGTTTGTGCATCAGGTGAAAATCAGAGGGCGTAGGTCACCAACAATTCTTTTGTCACCTGAAAGTCCACCGACATCATCACGCTCAAGGCAGTGATGGTGAAGATAGAAAACACGAACAGCTTGCGAGCCCAGACAGTATCGTCAACGGCTTTGTAACCCTTCCAGGCCATGTACAACCAGTACATCCCCATGCCTGCTGCAACAGCCAGGTAGTTGAGGCCCGCATAACCACCTACGGTCAACATCAGGGTCGCCACGAGGAACGCCAGAATGTAGAGCATGATGTGGCGCTTGGTGACCAGAATGCCGCGCTTGACCGGCAGTACCGGAATTTTCGCCGCACGATAGTCATTGAAACGGAAGATGGCGATCGCATATGAATGCGGCATCTGCCACAGGCTGAACATCACCAGTAGCGTCAGGGCCGCAAAGTCGAAGCTGTTGGTCACTGCGCAGTAGCCGATCACTGGAGGCATGGCCCCCGAGAGACTGCCCACAAGCGTGCCGTGAACCGATCTGCGTTTCAGGTACAGGCTGTAAAGGCCGACATAGATCACAAACCCAATGACCGCAAACAAGGCAGCCAACGGGTTGGCCTCGGTGTACAGCAGGGCAACGCCCGCAACGCCGAGTATGGTTGCGTAGAGCAGCGCCAGTTTCAATGAAACCAGGCCCTGCACCAGGACCCGGTTACGGGTCCTTTCCATACGCTGATCGATATCGCGATCGATGCAGTTATTGAACACGCAACCAGACGCAACGACCAGGGAAGTACCGATTACTGCAGCGAGGAAGACGCCGAAGTCGATATTTCCCTTGGAAGCCAGAAAAAAGCCACCTGCCACCGAAAGCACGTTACCGAAAATGATCCCCGGCTTGGTGATTTGGATAAAGTGCTTCAGTGACATCTGGTATTCCTCAATGCGCCATCATTTCGCGGTGGACGCTGAAAATGATCCACAGCGACAGGCCAACCAGCAGGACGATAACCATCGTGGTAAAGGCGAAGGCCATCACGTTGTTGCGCTGCACGCTCGTGAAATCCAGGTGCAGGAAGTAATGCAGGTGCACCAGGATCTGGATGATCGCGAAGACCAGAACGATTGCAATCGTCATGTCCTTCGGCAGCGACGGCGACATCACCAGGGCAAACGGAATGGCGGTCAGGATGATCGACAGTACGAAACCGATGATGTACGACTTCACTGAGCCGTGACTATTGTCTTCAGCGGAGTGATGCGAATTTGACATTACAAAGCTCCCATCAGATAGACAACGGTGAACACGCCGATCCAGACAACGTCCAGGAAGTGCCAGAACAGGCTGAGGCAGCTCAGGCGAGTCTTGTTGGTGTTGGTCAGGCCCTTTTTCTGGACCTGGAACATCATGATCGCCATCCAGATCAGACCGCTGGTCACGTGTGCGCCGTGCAGGCCTACCAGCGCGAAGAACGCTGACAGGAAGCCGCTGCGGCTCGGACCGTAGCCTTCGTGGATCAGGTGATGGAATTCATAGATTTCCATACCGATAAACGCAGCACCACACAGGAAGGTCAGGGCCAGCCAGCCAAGAACCTCGCTTTTCTTGCCCTTGTACAACGCCAGCATGGCGAAGCCGTAGGTGATACTACTGACCAGCAGGAACGCGGTTTCCACAGCCACGAATGGCAGCAGGAAGATGTCCTGGCCCGACGGGCCACCCGCGACACTGTTGACCATCACGGCGTACACCGCGAAGAACGAGGCGAACAACACGCAGTCAGTCATCAGGTACAGCCAGAAGCCGTAGACCGTCATGCCACCGCTGTCGTGGTGATCGTCATGCCCATGATCATGGTCGTGACCGTGATCGTGGGCTCCGGAGTTGATTGCAATATTTGACATTGTTTAAACCTGTTCCAGCGAGGACTTGACAGGAGTGTATGCACCGTTGGCCGCCAGGACCTTGTGATGCTCACCTTCAATACGCGCTACATCTTCAGCCGGCACCATATTACCCTGGTCGTCACGGACAGCGTGAGCAACGAAGACTGCAATGGTCGCCACCAGGCTTGCGCCTACCAGCCACCAGATGTGCCAGATGAATGCGAAGCCGAAGACCGTCAGCAACATACCCATGTACAGGCCGGTTGCAGTGTTGTTAGGCATGTGGATCGCCGAGTAGCGGGCAGGAACCTTGTAAGCGGTGCCGGCACGTTTTGCATCGGTGAACGCGTCGATGTCGTCAGCTTTTGGCAGTTCGGCAAAGTTGTAGAACGGCGGTGGCGAAGAAGTGGACCACTCCAGGGTATGGCCATTCCATGGGTCACCGGTCAGATCGCGGTTGTTGTCGCGGTCACGGATACTCACGAACAGCTGGATCAGCTGCGAAGCTATACCCATGGCGATCAGCACGGCACCGAACAGCGCGACGTCCAGGTAGATGTTCCACTCTGGCATGTCGGTAGCGTTCAGACGACGGGTCATGCCCAGGAAGCCCAGCGCGTAAAGCGGCATGAACGCGACGAAGAAGCCGACGATCCAGAACCAGAACGCTGCCTTGCCCCACTTCTCGTTCAGGGTGAAGCCGAACGCTTTAGGGAACCAGAACGCGAAGCCGGCGATGTAACCGAATACCGCACCGCCGATGATGACGTTGTGGAAGTGAGCGATTACGAACAGGCTGTTGTGCAGTACGAAGTCAGCACCTGGAATCGCCAACAGAACGCCGGTCATACCGCCGATCGAGAAGGTGACCATGAAGCCCAGGGTCCAGAGTACTGGCGCGGTAAAGCGCAGACGCCCTTGATACATGGTGAACAGCCAGTTGAATAGCTTCACACCCGTCGGGATCGCGATAAGCATCGTCGCCAGGCCGAAGAAGGCGTTGACGTTGGCACCCGCACCCATCGTGAAGAAGTGGTGCAGCCAGACCATGAAGCCCAGGATACAGATCGCACCGGAGGCGAAGATCATCGACTTGTGGCCGAACAGACGCTTGCCGGAGAACGTGGAGATAACTTCCGAGAACACGCCGAAAGCCGGCAGGATCAGGATGTACACCTCAGGGTGACCCCACGCCCAGAACAGGTTCACGTACATCATGGGGTTGCCGCCCATTTCGTTCGTGAAAATGTGGAAGTCCAGGTAACGGTCAAGGGTCAGGAACGCCAGGGTAGCGGTCAGGATCGGGAACGAAGCCACGATCAGGATGTTTGCCCAGGTGCAGGTCCAGGTGAAGATCGGCATGTCCATCAGTTTCATGCCAGGGGTACGCATCTTCAGAACGGTCACGAGGAAGTTGACCCCCGTCAGCGTCGTACCTAACCCGGATAACTGTAGCGCCCAGATGTAGTAGTCAACCCCTACGCCAGGACTGTATTGCAACCCGGAAAGAGGTGGATACGCAACCCAGCCGGTCTTGGCGAATTCACCGACACCCAGGGAGATGTTGATCAGCAGCATACCTGCGACCAGCAGCCAGAAGCTCAGGGAGTTCAGGAACGGGAACGCCACGTCGCGAGCGCCGATCTGCAGAGGCAGAACGATGTTCATCAGACCTGTGAAGAACGGCATCGCCATGAAGATGATCATGATCACACCGTGAGCGGTGAAGATCTGGTCATAGTGCTCAGGCGGAAGGAACCCTTCGGAACCGTTCTGGGCCATCGCCAGTTGGGTACGCATCATGATGGCGTCGGCAAAACCGCGCAGCAGCATGACCATGGCAACGACGATGTACATCACGCCGATTTTCTTGTGGTCGACAGAGGTCAGCCATTCAGACCACAAGTACGTCCACTTGCGGAAATAGGTGATCAACCCGACAACCGCAATGCCGCCGAGCGCGATCATGGCAAGTGTCACCATGACTATCGGCTCGTGGAACGGCACCGCTTCCAGACTTAATTTGCCAAACATCGTTTACTCCTCTGCCCCAGCAGCTGAATTTTTGCCTTTTTCCGCACCAGCGTCACCGGCCACTTCCTTCTCACCAGCAACAACCTTCTTGCCTGGATTCATACCTTCATACTTGTCGATGACGATCTGGAACAGGTTCGGGGTGACCGAGGAAAAGAGTTCGACAGGGTTGCGTTCGCTCGGCTTGATCAACTCGGCGTATTCGGCCGTGCCAAGCTTTTTAGGTGAGCTCTTGACTTCGCTGACCCAGCTGTCGAAATCAGCCTGGCTGGTGGCGATAGCCTTGAACTTCATACCGGTAAAGCCCGCGCCACTGTAGTTGGCCGAAATACCGTTGAATTCGTGATTTTCGTTGGCAATCAGGTGCAGCTTGGTGTGCATGCCCGCCATTGCGTAGATCTGACCGCCCAGACCAGGGATGAAAAAGGAGTTCATCACGCTGTCCGAGGTAACCTGGAAATTGATCGGGGTCTTGGCCGGGAACACGATCTTGTTGACCGTGGCGATGCCGTAGTCCGGATAGACGAATACCCACTTCCAGTCGACCGAGATCGCCTGAATGGTGATCGGCTTCACGTCCGACTCAAGCGGACGGTAAGGGTCCAGCGAGTGAGTAGAGACGTAAGTGATGTACCCCAGGAAGACCAGCAGCAGCATGGGTACGCCCCAGACTGCGATTTCGATCTTGGTGGAGTGGGACCAGTCCGGCGTGTACTTGGCGGCCTTGTTCGAAGCGCGATACTTCCATGCGAAGATCAGGGTCATCAGAATGACCGGGATCACGACAATCAGCATCAGCAACGTAGCGATTACGATCAGGTTCCGCTGCTCGATACCCACCTGCCCTTTTGGATCGAGCAGAGGTACGCCATCGCATCCACTGAGCAAAAGCATACAGAAAAGGGCCAAGAAGCCAAAAAACCTGGGGTACCTTTTTTTACTCATTTCACGACCTCTAAAAGCAGCTTGCGCGGTGCAGTTGGGTTTCGACCGCCAACACTTCGCCCTGCCAGTGCCGGCTAATTTTTTTGAATTGAACAAGGGCCTGCCAGTACGCACAGCGGCATATAGACAAGTCCGGGTTTAGCTATGGATTCTTGTTTTTTGAGTTGCTGGAACTGCCCAAAATATCGGGCAGACGCTTTCGACGCGGCCATCATACGCCCTCAGAGGCAAGCGTTGCGCTGCCTGTTCAGAGTGCACAGGGGACGCTCCAAGCCTCAAAATGCTGATCGTTCAGCCAGGCTGGACGACAAGTGGTGGGGATTGTAGATACGTAAATTTTTAATGACTATGCCTAATTTTGTAACAGTTATTCTCTCAATTCGTAACAATCACCCTCCAAAAACGTCATTTCACCCAAAAAAAGCCCCGTAATCACTGGGCTTTTTTCTCGAAAGCCCCTGTATTTAGAAAGGTTTGCGGCGGTTACGAATGATGCACGCCGGTACCAGAACTGCAGTCAGGACAAACGCTGCCAGCGCCCATTGCGCGAGTGATAATCCGAGGACCGGCGGATACGGCGTCGTACAGAAACCGCTGACCTGAAACCCTGTTGGGAACAGTGTAGCCAATGGCAGGCCATCAACGATCGGTTGCAGGACGTCGATACCGCAACTGTCGGACGGATGGGCAAGTATCCATACATGCCGACCGGCCGCGGCAATTCCGCCCAATGCGCTGAGGGTGACCAGCGTTTCACACACCGTAACGCCGCGACGTCCGGACATGGCAGCGCCGATGAACGCAAAAATGGCGATGAACAGCAGTGCGTAGCGCTGCAGGATGCATAGCGGGCAAGGCGCCTCGCCCAGCACGATCTGCATGTACAGGGCACCGCCGATCAGAGCCAGGCAGATAATCCCCAGCAAAACCAGAAAGCGCTTTTCGCGTCCCAGGTACAACGTGTTGTCGCTCATTCACATACCTTACTGAACTGATGAGGTGGTTGGTCAACGCCCTGCAATGTAAGGGCGAAGCCTGAAACAGAAGTGCACGGCCCGACCGTACCGAAGCGTGCGCGATGATCATCTGTCTGATTCTGCAACTCAAGCGCTCGCCAGCTATACGGGCACATTTGCCCGCTGGATGGTCTGAGCAGTGCCTGTGCGATCAACCAGGCGGTCTTCGCCAAGGGCTGGATGAAAAACGCTTCTATATATAGAGGGTGCGTCACTATGTCGCACCACCTCTTCTATATATAGCTGCGGTATTTTGCCGCAGGGCATGCTGATGTCAAAGCACAGTCGCGTACGAACCTGCGACGCTGACTGTCGGAATGCGCAGAGCGACAGTGTGCCGCATCTCGCCCGGTTTGACTGGACCGGAGCCAGACTGCCACTATTCACGCTTGCACTGGCAGCTCATGCCGGCTGCCGTTACGTGTTGAAACAACTTTCAAGGACCAGCGAGCGGCGCGGCCAGCCGTCCGTTAAAAATCCTCAAGCCTGCTCGTCGCAGGTCGATAACCTGTCATAGAAAGTTGTTTGCCGCTTCCAGGCGACGAAACACCTACAGCCAGAAGGTTCATATGTCCAAGAACGTCCGAGCAGATTCACTTTCGCTGCTCCTCTTCACGTTGCGCAGCGGCAAGCTGATGGCGATCAACCTGCTCAAGGTCAGTGAGATCATTCCCTGCCCTCCCCTGACCCATCTTCCCGAATCGCACCCGCACGTCAAAGGTATCGCCACGTTGCGCGGCTCATCACTGTCGGTCATTGACCTGAGTCGTGCAATCGGTGAGCGCCCTCTGGCCGATCCCGACGGTGGCTGCCTGATCGTTACCGACGTCAGCCGCTCCAAACAGGGCCTGCACGTTCAGGCCGTGAGCAAGATTGTGCACTGCCTGACCACCGATATCCGTCCTCCACCCTATGGGTCGAGCAGCAAATCGTTCATCACCGGGGTCACTCAGGTCGATGGCGTGCTGGTACAGGTTCTGGATATCGAAAAAGTGATTCACGGTATTGCTCCGGCGCAAATCGTCGTGCAGTCGACGGAGCTGGCCAAAGAGGATGCCGAAATGCTCAGCAAGGCGCGAATTCTGGTCGTCGATGACAGCCAGGTTGCCCTGCAGCAGTCGATCATCACCTTGCGCAATCTGGGCATCGAATGCCACACGGCGCGCAGTGCCAAGGAAGCCATCGACGTTCTGCTGGATCTTCAAGGTACTGATCGGCAGATCAACGTGGTGGTTTCCGACATCGAGATGTCGGAGATGGATGGCTACGCGCTCACCCGTACTCTTCGCGACACGCCCGACTTCAGCGATCTGTATATCCTCTTGCACACCTCGCTCGACAGCGCGATGAACAGCGAGAAGTCGCAGATCGCCGGTGCCAACGCTGTGCTGACCAAGTTCTCGTCACCCGAGCTGACCAAATGCCTGATCGAGGCCGCACGTACGGTGGTCGCCCAAGGGCTCTGATCCCGGAGCGCGCACCGACGCAACGTCCGAACCTGACCGATGCATCTGCCGGACACTACTGGCTGATGCGTCGGACTCTCGCCTTGCCAGTACCATCCGCGGTCTGGCCACCGCGCGTCCTGCCGCGACCTTTCACCCTTGAGCAAGCCCCAGAGGTTCACCGCCTGCTGAAATTGGGTCATGCCAGCGCGACAGGCAGTGTGCCGGATTATCCGCACTGGCGAGCTGCCTTCGAACAAGACCCTGAATTCGACACGTCGCGGTGCTTTCTGGCCATGCTCGACGAAACAGTGGTGGGCGTGATCGTCTGCTGGACCAGCGCATTCATCAAAGACCTGGTCGTGCATCCCGATGTGCGACATAGCGGGATCGGTTCCGCTCTGCTCAACCACCTGTTCGCCCATTTGAGTAAGTGTGGCGAAGCAGCGGTCGATCTTCACGTCATGGAAAACAACCTCAAGGCACGGCGTCTTTACGAGAAATCAGGGATGTCCTACCTGAAACGTTTCGATATCCCCGAAGCCTGACGGGCCCGTTGACTCAACCAGCGACTGGCGCACAACTTGCTTCTCGAGCTGCATCAGCCGGGAGAGTGACCAATTGTTGTCGCTCGGCGCGCAGCTCTGAAAGGGTCATCGAGACAATGGACACCAAGTTTTCCTGTGTGGGTTGCGGCGGTTGCTGCACCGACCACCACGTGCCTCTCACGCTCGGCGAAGCCGCGCAATGGGCGGCAGACGGCGGCAACGTGATTGTCTTGACCGAAGCGTTTCTAAGCAATGGCTATGGCGTGTCCGAGACCCAACTGACCCATGCCAGCCGTCGCTCGACGCAGGTGAACAGCGGCAGCACCACAGCCTTTGTGGCGATCACCTTCGCGGCCTACAACGTTGGGCGTTGCCGTAATCTTGACGAGAAAAACCTGTGTCGCATTTACGAGCGCAGGCCGCTGGTGTGCCGGATCTATCCGATGGAAATCAATCCGCACATTCCCTTGCGCCCCGAAACCAAGGGCTGCCCGCCAGAGTCCTGGGAGCAGGGCCCCGACCTGATCATTGGCGACAAGCTGGTTGATACGCAGTTGATGGACTTGATCGAACAATCCCGTCAGGCCGATCGGGATGAGATAGAGACCAAACAGTTGATCTGCCAGAAACTGGGCATACGCACCACCGCCCTCAAGGGCAACGGCTTCGTCGCGTATCTGCCAGACATGAACGCATTTGCGACCGCCATCGCGGAGGTCGCAAACCGTGCGCAGGATATGCAACCCAATGACTCGCACTGGGAATTTCATGTGGCGGGAAAGCAGGTTCTGGACACCCTGCAACAGGAGGGTGCCTACGTTACGGATCGGGAGCCGGTTTCCTACCTGTTCATACCCTTGCAGGCAGCCTGAACAGGATTACTCACGCGATCAGCGCTTGCCCATCGATCTGCGCGTGCCCGCCGGGGCTACGCCAGGGGTCTTGTGATGGCCATGCTTGTTGGCTTTCTGATGCCATGCGGGTTCCTTTTTGGCCTGAGCAAACTCCGAAGGCTTGAACGGAAAGCTGAAAGGCGCAATGACAGCCTTCTTTTCAGTGTCTGCGACGGAGTCGGCTGCGGCGTCTTGAACAGGGGGTTGTTCAGGAGTGGTCATGGTGTCACCAGAAAGTCGAATTGGCCGGGCACATGCCCGCGGTCGCGCAGCATACATCAATCGCCGCGTAACCGCCCGAGCCTCCTGTCGCCGTCATTTGTAGAACAGATCGACCATGATCTCGGCATTGAAAGGTCCCGGCGTCGGTGTATTGGAATTCCACAGCAACTGCGCATTGAAGTCAGCGCTGGCAGCGTTGGTTTCACCCAGCAGTTCTGCCAGATGGAACGGCTCGTTGTAACGTAATGGCTGGCCACTGACAGCGCTGGCAATACGAATCCCCAGCGAGTCATTGCCGGAGGGAACGAGCAGTTCGCCGGACAGATTGCCTGTCACCGGCCTGAAACGCGCATCAATGCTGAAAGGCGAATCGCACGTGCGGCTGGTCAGCAGAGAAAATGTCTGTGTGGCGATCACCTTGCCAATAGTCACCTCGTGTATGGCAACGTCGCCGAACTCCACGGTTTCCGGGAGCACTTGCAGGTCGGCGTCGCAGGCCACGAACCGCAGCCCCCGCAGGTTGTTGATCACGTAACTGAGGCTGCGCCCCGGCACCCGGCTGGAGTCCGTCGCACCACCCAGTTGAAAAAACCGGTAATCCAGCAGATCACTTGCCACGCCAGAGGGTGGTGTTGCGCCGAACTTCTGAATAAACACGGAAAACGCCAGATTGAAGCGCACCTTTGGACAATTTTCGATATTGCTATCGCCTTCATGGCAGACAGGCAGGTAACTCCCGGTACTGACCCGTCCACTGCCTTGCAGATGATCGGTACCCTGAAGTGTCATGCCAGCGCGGATACTGAACCGCCCCGGGTTTCTCGGAGACTCCAACCTTTGAGAGGATGGAGCGATGAAAAAACTACCGAA
>NZ_LKBW01000306.1 GCF_002699855.1 Pseudomonas amygdali
CAGGATGCAGGCCGCCAAGGCAGCGTAAGTGGATAATTGTCCAACCTTCGGGGGGCATACCAGAGCGTTGGAACGATGGTCAAACAGCAGCCGCTCTCAGCGCATTGTTTTTTTACCGCGATGGCACTGACGACGCAAAGTGCGACGTTAGTGACGGCTGAGTCCTGGCGCTGATCCGGGGGTAGCCTGGCAGGACGCCAGGCTAGCCGCACCGGACCATGGATGATCCGTTGCGGCGACCCCCGGATCAGTGCCAGGGCGAAGGAACCCGACGAAGTCGGGCCGGAAACAGGAGCGGGGACTTTGCTCACTTTGGTCCCTCAAAGTAAGGCGCCGTAAGGGCGCAAAGGTGACCTGAGCCGAACCTCAATCCACCTGAAATAACAGAACCGCCGTGTGACGCAGAGCGTCACTAAATGCGTTCCTACGCGGAGCGTGAGAAACGAGAGGTGCCTCTGCTAAACTTGTAGTGACCCAAGCGCATTGGCACGTAATCTGGATTGCCCGACGCCCGTTTTCGAACCTGCGGTACTCAGCCATTAATAACGGATGCGTTGCAGGAACGATCATTGAGGCTTAGGTGACTGCCCCCGGACCTGATCGGCCGCCTCACCCAACAACCGCTCGATCTGCGAATGCTCCCAGCCACTGAGCAAACTGACCGGGTCGGTGCGCAGCCAGCTTTCGAACGAGCCCTCCCGGCCTTGCGGACAGCAGCACGCCCGACAGCGCGTCGGGCTGCCATCGGCTATTTCCAGCGTCAGCAGCCAGCCGTCGATATCGACCTTTTGCAGCCCGGAGCCGGAGGTTGTGCCGATAAGCCTCAACGACCGTGTGCCCATCGCAGCGTCCCGCAGTTGCTGATACACCTCACGAGTCGTCAGAGCTTTCACAGGCGTCACCCAATTCCATTTTTTTGAGTAAAGCACGATTTCGAAGCGTGCAGGATGAGATAACTGTCAGCTCAAAAGCCCTTCAGGTCGCCGCGCCAAACAGGCTCTCGATCTCGGGCCGGGTCTGATTGATGGCACCCAGCTGGCGGATCAGCTCGGCCTGCCTGCTGCCACGTATGCCTGCGGTGGTCATGACCGCGTCGCGCACGTAGGTATAGACACCGCTGACGCCAAACGGCGTGATGTAACGCACGTGCTCGCTGATACCTTGAGTGATGGCCTTGAAGTGCTCGCTGGCGTAATAGGTTCGACGGGCCCAGGCCGATTCGAACACCAGTTCCATCATGATGATGTTCAGGCGTGATTCCTCGACCTTGTGATCAACATCAGGCGCAGGCGGTGCCGGCTGGGCGTTGTCGTAGGGCTGCGCGAGGTGCAGGCGCAGTTTGAGTACGGCATCGGCAGCGGCCATTTCACTTGCGAGCTTTTCAATGGCCTTGCGGGCGGCGGGCAGGTCATCGCTGGCGAGATGGAAATGCAGGTGCATTTTGTCCAGCGTGGCTGTTTCGTTGGGGATCGGATCGGGCAGTCGGTCCACCAGTGTGCTGGAGCCATCCGGCACGTCGTAAGCAATGGTTTGCTCAAACATGTTCTGCTCGTCGGAGAACAGCAAAGCGCTGGCGTCCTTGAATTGTTGCTGACTTTCGGCGGATAGAAAGCCGATCTCCACACCGCCATCCAGCACGTAGCCCGGCAGTGGCGTGACGCCTTCGATCAGCGGCCACAAATGACCATCCTTTTCACGCGTCAGGTGATGCTGCACATACCAGCCAAGGCCCTCAAGCCTCGCGCACAGAGGGCCGTGAACATCGCGCCAGTAGGTGGCGAACAGGTCATGGGGAACGCCGTTCCTGCGCAACACCGTGGTATACGAATTGATAACGATGTTTTCATCGCGAGCGCCGTAGTTACCGGAAAATTCTGAGGTATGCATGAGTGCTCTCTGTCCTGAAGATGTTTCTCTCAGGCGCTTCGTCCGCGAGGTAAGTTCAAGGCAAATTACCGGCGGACACATTGGCTCGAAGCAATGCACGGCGAGACGAACAGATGCCCCCGGTAGGCGCCTGCCAGAGTGCGTGCCGACACCACCGACCACATCAGTGCCAGCAGTGCGACGAGCCCGGCACCAAACACGTCGAAAAAACTCAGGTGCAGGGTAGCGCCGAGTTTCAGCGTCGCCAGCGCATACACGCCGAGCGGGAAGGTAAATGCCCACCAGCCCAGATTGAATTCGATACCCTGCTTGAAGTAACGCGCGGTGATCAATACCGCCAGCGCCATCCACCACAGCCCCAGCCCCCAGAACAGCGTACCGACCATCACACCGATGCCAGCCACCACCGTGCCGAGCGACGCCAGGCCGTGGGCGGCAAAGATGGCCGGGGCCTCGTTGCCCATCACCAGCATGCCCAATGCGCCTGTGCCGATAGGGCCGAGTGCCAGCCAGCTCGACGCTGCCATGCTTTCATGAGGCAGTTTGTGCAATGCCAGGCGTAACAGCAGAATCACCAGAATGCTCAATGCCACCGGTACCGAGTAGGCCCACAACACGTAGCTGGTGATCAGCACGGTGAACTGCGAATCAGCGGCTGCGAGGTGCGGGGTCAGCAGTCCGCCGCAGGCTGCTGCAACTTCTGCTGCCACCACTGGCAACAGCCAGACAGCGGTCATCTTCTCGATACTGTGTTCCTGACGGGTAAACATCATGAACGGAATCAGCACGCCACACGCCAGGGCCATTGCTACATCCAGCCACCACAATGCTTCGGCCAGCGGCACGATGGCAGTGCCCCAGCGCGCCGGGCCATACACCAACAGGCCGCTGATGACAGTTGCCAGCCCCATGGGAATGGTGCCGAAGAACATCGACACGGTGGAATGCCCGAACACCTGACGCGCCTCGTCGAAAAACAGCAGCCAGCGACTGGCGTACATAACGCTGAAGAGGGTGAACAGGCCTATGTTCAGGAACCATAACGCTTCACCCAGCGTGCGCCATGCAGCAATGTCCCCCGGCAGTTGCGCCAGCGCCAGTGACAAAATTCCGGTGCCCATAGTCACTGCGAACCAGTTGGGGGTGAATTGTCGAACGGCCTCCAGCGGGCTCGTCAGCGCTGAGAGAGGCGCGTTGCCCTTGTTGATAATGGTGAACCTGCTCATCGCCGTGTCCTGCTGCTGAATGGGAACAGGTTTTCAGTCTACGCAGTCACAGAAAATCTTCTAAACGGGTAATCTATCTTCTTGTTACCTGATTTTCAGGTAGGTTTGCCCGGCGACGGAGTTCAGCCTTGAGACTCAATCTGCGTCAGTTACAGATTTTTTGCGCAATCACCCGCTGTGGCAGTACCACCAGCGCGGGTCATGCATTGTCTTTGTCCCAATCGGCTACCAGTGCGGCATTGAACGAGCTGGAAAGTGCGCTGGGCACCCGGCTGTTCGACCGGGTGGGCAAGCGGCTGGTCCTCAACGATAACGGCCAGACATTGTTGCCCCGTGCCATGAAGATGCTGGAAAACGCCCAGCAGATCGAAGACAGCTTTCTATTGCCGGACGCGACCTTGAATGCTCGCCTGCGAATCAGCAGTAGCAGCACCATTGGCAATTACGTCGTGCCGCAGATAGTCGGCGCACTGCGCAGTTCGACGCCTCTGCTGCGAGTCGATGTGGACATTGGCAACAGCACACTGATTGCTCGCAAGGTCGCGCAGTTTGAAATCGATATGGGCCTCATCGAGGCACCGTGCCATCTGCCAGAGCTGATCGCTGAGCCGTGGCTGGTCGATGAAATGGTCATTGTTGCCGGCAGCGCTCATCCGTTGGCGCGGCAACAGCAGGTTTCGCTGGGGGAGCTGCAGAACGCTGAATGGCTGTTGCGTGAGCAGGGTTCGGGGACCCGGGAAGAGGTCGAGCACTTGTTGCTCAGGCATTTGCACGATCTGCAGGACATGCGCCAGGTAGGCAGTTCTGAAGCGATAATGCGCACCCTCGCTCAAGGCATTGGCATCAGCTGTCTGTCCCGGCGTATCGTTGCCGATCTGCTGGTGAGCGGGCAGTTGCGCACACTTGCCAGCCCGTTGCCGCCGCTCAATCGTCGGTTCTTCATGATCACTCACCGCGACAAGTTCGTCTCACCGAGCCTGGAGCGGTTCAGGGAGGCCTGTCGGCAGTCGGCCGATCAGGCTGGCACATTGCGCCACGGTTTGAGCCACAACGCCAGTCCGACCAGCAGCAAAGCGCCGTAAACGCAGCTCAGGCCCAATTGCAGCCAAGTGTCGTGAAGCGGGTGCAGGAGCAGGGCGGCGAAGATCATCAGCAGGCTGGCCAGCAGCCAGTGACTGCGCCACGGCAACACGCCAAGCAACGCCTGGCGGCGCATCAGCAGCACGCCTGTGACCAGTGCGCCGCCCAGCGCAGCGATGGCGATGCCGGTCAGGCCGAACGCAAAAGGCAGCATTGCCAACAGCAGCGCGTTACACAGGCTGCCGATCAACTCGCAGTTGAGCGGCAGGCGCGTGTCACCGGCGGCGTAGGCGTAGCGCGCCAGCAAGGCGTTCCAGGCACCAAACATCAGCGGCACGGCAAACCAGGCCAACAGCTCAGGCAACGGACCTTCATGGCTCTGATTGGGCAGCAACAGGGTCACCAGCGCACCAGCCGCGCCGATCAGCCCGGCTACTGCCGGCAGGGTCAGTAATGTGGCGCTGCCCAGCCCGCGTCTGAGCAGCGACAAACGTTGCTCGCCCGCGCTGCCGCTCATCAGCCCGAGCAGTACCTGGTTCAGGCTCATCAATGCAATAAGCGGCAGGTTGATCAGCTTACGCGCCAGATTGACCCAGGTGACCGCGCCTTCACCGAGCAACGACGCGACCATTCGCTCAAGCAAGGCAAGGCCCTGGCTGGCCAGGTTGCTGCTCAGCAGTGGACCGATGCGTTGCAGCAGTTCGCGCACGGCACCGGCTTCCGATTGCCACTGCCAGGGGCGCCATCCCGAACGATACAGGGCAGGCAACAACACGCCCGGCATCAGCACGCTGCCCAGTACGCACGCGCTGGCCAGCCCGGTCGATGTTGCGGCGTGGCTGAACGTGGCGAGGTAGATAACGGGTGGCAGGTTGAACAGCAGCGAGCCGAGCCCGGCCAGCACGAAGCGCGAACGCGCCTGCAAAGGTACGCAGAACAGCGCGTGGAGCATGAAGCCGGGTGCGCACCAGGCCAGCCAGCGCAGGCCGCTGGCTGCCTGTGCATAGCCGTCGGCGTCCAGCCCCGGACCGATAAGACGCACCAGAAACCCGGCACCGATCGCCAGCACTGCGCTCAATGCCACCCCGGTAAATAACAAACGCGGTGCCATGCCGCCCAGCCAGCGTTGTTGCCGGTCAGCCGGACGTTGCTGATAAAGGGGCAGGGCGGCAGCGCTGAGCAGCCCCGCGGCCAGTGACATGCGCAGCGCTTCGGGCAAAAACATCGAGACCAGAAAGGCATCGCTCTGACTGCCGGCGCCCCAGGCTGCTACCAACAGCCATTCACGGGCAAAACCGGCTGCCAGGCCGGTGAGGGTGGCCAGTGTCAGCCAAAGTGTCGAGCCCAGCATCGCGCGCCCTGCCGATCAGTGAAACAGGGTGAACAGGCCTTTGCCGCCCACCTTGTAGTTGAGGCCGCGGGCGCGTTCACCCTTGACCTCGGCATTCGGTCCGCTGACGATCGCATAGGGCGCGACAGGTTTGGACACCACGCTGTTGCCGCCCACTACCGCGCCTTCGCCGATGTCTGAACCGAACGAGAGCAACGCGCGGCTGCAGATCCATGCGTAGTCACCGATAAACACTGGTCCGCCGACCGCCCAGAACTCGGGCTCGGCGAGGTCGTGTCCACCCGCGATAATCAGTACGTGTGAAGCAATGGTGACGTGATCGCCAATCACCAGCCCGCCACGGGCGTCAAGCTGGCAATGCCAGCCCACGGTGGTGTCGTTGCCGATGCGCAGGCTGTCGACGCCCAGCACCTCGGTATTGCGCCAGACAGTCGAACCCTTGCCGATCTTCGCTCCACCGATGCGCAACCACAGCAGGCGCAGGGTATGGCTGGGGATCTTGCAGATCAGGATGTTGTAAGCCTGTTCCCAGGTCCGCAATATGCGGTCGCGCAGGGTCGGCCAGTTGATTCCGTACAAAGGAATCAGCGCACCCAGGGTTTCGCTGGACAGCAGCTTGTAGAAGCGCCGCGCCAGCGGGTTTTCGATTCTTGGTTCGATATTCAGGTAGCAGATGAACGACAGGGTGCGATCCTTGATACGTGTTTCAAAACACACTTCGTTGTCCAGCATCCACTGGTAGGCGGCTTCCAGCTCTTCGAGCGGCACCGCCATCTTGCGCGCGTAGTCGGGCAGTGCCTCTCTGAGATTATGAGAATGCATCATGCGGTGTTTCATGAGGAGGCTCCCGGCTCGTGTGAGGCGTCAGGGTGTTGAGGAGTCGTTTCGGCCTTGGCGCGCAGGCGTCTGGTTTCGTGCAGGCTGATGCCGACAAATAGCCAGAACAAGGCAACCAGCACGCTGGTGAAACTGAAGTAGTGGTCAAACAGGCCGCTGAACAAAGCAGACAGCACGCCCGTGGTGCAGCCTAGCGCAATGGCGTTTTCCCGAGTCAGCACTACCCGGTCGCTGCCTGGGCGAACTTCTTTCCACCAACTGATGGTCACGGCGATGAACAGCAACATGCCCGGCAGGCCGATCTTGTAGATGAAGTTCAGCCACAGGTTGGAAATACCGAATTTTGTATAGCCCAGTACCGGCGGGTCGACCTTGAAGCCGATGCCGAACGGGAAGGTGGCGACTGCGTCGGGAAAATGACTGTATTCCAGGAAGCGAATTGCGGTACTTGCGTCGTCGGAGGTGAACAACCCCATCAGTCGGTCCTGCAGCGGCGGGTAGAACGCCAGCAGGAAAATACCGGCGACCAGCCCGCCCATCAACAGCCGTCCCAGATGCGGAATGCGTCGCCTGGCCATCAACAGCATCACGGCGATCAGGCTCAGCAGCGCGCCGCGTGAGCCGGTCAGCAACAGACCGATGGCACCCAGTGCCGCCACCGTCAGGCCCAGCCTGCGCGCCGAGCCGGTGCGCGTCATACCGAAGCAGAATGCCAGTGGCAGCAACATGGCCAGAGCACCGCCTGCCACGTTGGGGTGCATCCACGGTGAGCCCATGCGGCTGGCAAGCGAAAGCAGGCTCTCGCTCAAGATGTCTGCACCGCTGTAGCCCAGGCTGCCGAGGATCGGAATGATGGCAGTTGCCGAGCCTTTGGTCACATACACCGAGATCGACAGCACCAAAAGCAGCAAAGTCCCGCCGAGCAGCGCCATGACCGCCTTTTCCAGGGTCTTGAGGTCAGTCAGCAAGCGCGGTACCAGAAACAGGGTAGACAGGTTGAACAGCCAGCGAACCCAGTTGATCGGGCCGTTGCCGTCGGCGACGACGGTCAACTGGCCGACCAGAAACGGGAACGCACTGAACAGCATCAATGCCACCAGCAATTTTTCGGTGCTCAGCATTTTGGGCACAGTGTTGCGTTCCTGAAAGACTGCATGCAGCAGGTAGCTGGCCCAGGTCAGCATGATCAGCGCTTCGGACACCGTGGTACGAACGCCAATCTGAATTGTAGAGTAGGGCAGGAAGGTCCCGATCAGGCAGAACAGCACGAGCCCACGGACCGGGCGGCGAATGATCGTGGCCGCCGCTGCCAGACCGATTGCTGCCGCCATGACGAACGGTGCAGGCAGCATGCAGATCATCACACCGAATATCAGACTGAACATCAGCCCCAGGGGTAAGGCCAGTGGCATCAGCGCAATTCCTCCAGCGTCGCGTGCACGCGTTCGCAAAAGGCTTTCAACTGGTAGCGTTCTGTCCATTCCCTGGCAACTGCGGGATCCTCTTCGGGCGCATGCGACAACGTGCCCATCAGTCTGATCAGGTTGCCACTGTCGACAGGTGAAAAGCGCGGGCTGTCGGGCGGAGCGATTTCATCCAGCGAAGAGCCGGTGGCCACGGCAACCGGCGTGCCTGTGTTCAGTGCTTCGATCACCGGCAGCCCGAAGCCTTCGCTTCTGGACGGCTGCCAGAGTCGCTCGGCATTTTGGTAGACCGCGTGCAGTTCTGCATCGCTCAGGCCGCTGAGCACGTGCAGGCCCGGTAACTGGCGCTGGGCTTCGGTCAGCGGATCGTCGCCACCGACCAGTACCAGTTCCGGGGTGTCGACAAATTGCATGCGTGCGGTCTGCCAGGCATCCACGAACCACTTGATGTTCTTGCGCGGTTCACGTGTGCCCACGCATAGCCAGTAACGCAGGGGCATTCGCAGTTGGCTGATATCAGCCGGCTCACCCTTGAAACCTTCTACCAGCAACGGCACCACGCGCAGCTTGCCTTTGACCTTGGGAAACAGGCGCGCGACTTCGTTGGCAGTGAATTGCGACGGCACCCAGATCTGGTCGGCCACTTTCAGCGACCAGGCAATCGAAAGGTAGTCGGTCAGCCGGTAAATCCTGGCTTTCAGTCGTGAGCCGTGACTGTTGTGCTGAGTGATCTGAAACAGATCGTGCAGCTGTAATACGTAGCGCATGTCAGCCGGTTTGCGCCCCAGCGGCAGGCCCATGTTGATGTTGGCGAAGTAGATCTGCACCCCGGCATCACGCAGGGCACCCGGCAGGAACATGCCTTCGAAGCGCAAGCGATCCGGCAGGCGATGCACCGAGTCCAGTGGTGCCGCCCAGCGTGGAGTGTGCATCAAACGGCGTACCGGGTGATCGTAGGGTGCCACGCCGAACAGCTGCAATTGCACGTCCGGATGTTCACGAAACGCCTGTTCCAGCGCGAAATTCTGGCGACCGATGCCGCTGATGGGGTAACCGGCTGCCGCGCGGTAGTCGAGTCCTATACGCATGAGCGCGATCCTTGCTTGGGGAGCGAAAAGCGGGTGTAGATCACTTCCAGCTGGGCGGCCGAAACGGACCAGTCGTGCCGGGCACGCACATAAACGCGGCCGGCTTCGCCAATCTGGTCGAGCCGTAACGGTTTATCGGTGTATTCAATGATCAGGGTTGCCAGCCCGGACGCGTCTTCGCTGCCCAGGTAATGTTCGCCATTGGTGACCGACAACCCGGAAACGCCTTGCGCGGTGGTGACTACCGGCAGTCCGGCGGCCATGGCTTCCAGCGTCTTGAGCTTGGAGCCGCCGCCCTGGCGCAGGGGCGCGAAGAACATTGAGGCACTGGCCTGCAAGACGCGCAGGTCAGGTACGAAACCCAGCCATTCGATACGCGGGTCAGGCCAGCGTTCACGCCAGGCTTCAGGCAGCCCGAAGCCGCCGATGGCAAAGCGCACAGCAGGTGCCTGAGCCCAGACCAGCGGCATGATTTCGTCCAGCGCCCATTCGATGGCATCGATATTGGGGCCATATTCGTAGTTGCCGATGAACAGCAGGCGATGGCTGTTTCGGTCCGCATGAACGCTGGCGTAGTAAGCGCAGTCGACACTGTTGACGACATAAGACGTGGCCCTGCCGCTCAAGCGCGACAGCACCTTGGCGTCGTCTTCGGTGACCGCGATCAACTCGCCGGTCTGGCGAAATACCCGGGTTTCCCAACGCCGGTAGCGCCAGCGGTCATACACGGCGAAGGCATTGGCCCAGCGTGGCAGGCGGTCGTAACTGGCGGCGCCAAGGTCTGATTCAACATTATGTTCGGTCAGCACGAATGGTTTGCCTGAACGCTTGAGTACGCGTTCGAATGGCTGAAAGAAATAGGTGTGCTGCAACTGGATGATGTCCCAGTCCTCTTCAAGCAATTGCTCGAAGACTTTTTCCAGTTTCGGGGCGTAGCCGTTGACGCTGGCGAGCATCGGCGCAGGTGCAAACGCCACGGCCAGCAACGTGCGCAGGCTTAACAGCGGGCGTCGATCGATCACGATCAAGCGCTCCAGCCAGGGTTCCAGTGCCGAACGAGCGCTATCGTCCAGCGCGTTCTTGGACTGCACCAGCAGGGTGATGCGATGGCCGCGCGCTGCCAGATTGCGCAGCAAATGGTATTCCCGGGTTTTGCCGCCGCTGGTGGTAGGCCAGGGCAGGTAAGGGAGCGTCCATAGAATTCGCATACTCAGGGCTTCCATTCCAGAATTTGCAGAGTCGGCTTCAGCAGCAGAGTGACACCCTGGCTTGCGGACAATGGAGTGCGGCTGCCGCTCAGCGGGTCATGCACGACCGCGTCGGTGATGTTCGGGAAATTCAGCGAGGTGCCGGTCGCACTCCAGAACATCAGTAGATGAGTGCCGTCGTCACGGGTCCACGGCACTGCGTAAAGATCGTCCGGTACACGGCTCACTGCGGGCGGCTCGGCGGGTTGCAGGCGCGGGCCGGTGATCTTGAGAAAATTCTGCAGTGCGGTGTAGACCGGTTTGGGGCTGGCTTGCAGGTCAAGCAGGCCGTAACCCTGATCGCGGGCCGAGGCGCGCTCATCCAGATCACTGAGATTGAACAGGAAGATGCGCTGGAAATCCATCGCACTCATCAGTGCCAGACGGCGCAGGGTGTAGTCGGCCTGACCTGAAGTGCCAATCAAATGTTGCATCTCCACTGGGCCTGCATAGCTTGACCAGCCCCATTCAGTGGCCCACACCTGCTTGACGCCATTGCTGTGCAGCAACTGGTTCATGGCATTGGCGCGCACCAGAAAATCGCGGTCCGGTAGCGAATCGCCTTCGGGGTACTCGGAATACGGATGGTATGCCGCCACGATGTTCTGCTGGCTCAGGCCATTATCGAGCAGGGCCTGCAGCATGTAGCCAGAGGTACTGTGCATCTGACTGTAATAAGCCATGCCCGCAGTGACGATGCTCTTGTCCGGCAGGGCGGCGCGAATCGCGCTGGCAGTGGTGGTCAGCAGGCGTCCATAGGCGGTCGGGTCCTCCTTGGGCAGCCAGACAATGTTCGGCTCGTTCCAGACCTGCCAGTTGTTCACCTGTGGATAGCGCTGGGCCAGGGCGGTCATGCGTGCGGCAAATACGTTGAAATCCGTGGGCGGATACTGATCGCGGCTTTTCGCACCGGCCGGTGCGCTGCTGGCGAAAGGTGCCGAGCCCACCAGATAAGCCACCGTGTTGTAGCTGTGCGCCTTGATTGCGGCCATGGCGGCATCCAGCTCGGTCAGTGCGTAGTGATCCTTTTGCGGCTCTATCACCGGCCAGTGAATGGTCAGGCGTACCCAGTTGAGGCCCAGTTCGTCCAGGCGGCTCATCTGTTGTTGATAGATATCAGGCGCAAAATACTGAAACTGCACGTTGACGCCCAGAAAGTCCGCCCAGACCACCTCGCGAGGTGCCTTGAGGACCGTTGCTGCCTGGGCCGCGCCAGTCATTGCTGCGCTGAGCAGTGCGCTCGCGACGATTTGCCGGAATCTGGATGGACGCTGCATGTCACTTCTCCTCGCACGCCTGGCGGAATACATCCCGAAAATGCTCTGCGGTGTGGCTCCAGACTCTGGCCTTGCCCATGTGCGAGGCGTTTTCGGCCCATTTTTTGACCAGCTCCGGATCCGCGCAAGCTTGCGTCAGAGCCTTTGCCAGTCCGTCCACATCGCCTTGCGGATAGATCATGCCGTTGCCGTGCGAGACTTCTTCGGCAAACGAGCGTGCATTAGAAGTAATCACGCCCCTGCCACACGCCACCGCCCATGACAGCGCGCCGCTGGTGCCGCGCAGTTTGCCCAGAAGCTTCAGTTTGCTCGATTCGCGATAAGGCAGGACCATCACGTGATGGGCCTGGATTACCTGCGGGATCTGCTCGGCAGGCAGGTCCAGTTGCCAGTCGATCAGATCGACAAGGCCCAGTTGGCGGATACGCAGGCGCAGTTGCTCCAGGTAGCTGCCGGACGGGCCGAAGGCCATTTCCGGCTCGCTGCCGCCTGCCAGGGTCAGGCGTACGGTCGACCTCAACGCAGGCTGCGCGGTGAAAACGCTGGCCAGCGCATCAAGCAGGTCTTCGATTCCCTTGCCGCGATAAATGAAGCCGAAATACAGCAGGCGCAATGGCTTCAGAGGTGGTAGCGGGGCGGGAGCGATGGCGACGTTGCCGTGACTGATCACCGCCATCTGTGCGGTTTTCAGCCCCATGCGCTGACGCAGGCTCTGGCTGCCCGCCTGGGTCAGTGTCACCAGACGGGTCATGTGCTGCGCCAATTGCCGTTCTTCACGCAGGCACAGCGGGTCGGCCAGCACCGTCGCCATTTCCGGCAGCGGTGAGCGCATGCCGCTGGCGATCGATAAGGGCCACGGCAGTTTTTCGCGCCGCCACACCAGCCGCTCGGGATCGTGCACTGTCGCGGTCAGCGGCAGCTTCGGGAAGCATCGACGCAAGGCACGCAGGGCCTGAAACTCTGCCAGCCGTCCGCCACCCAGTTCGGCATGGACCAGATCGATTTCGCTCCAGTCCGTCTCGGCCACGCGCCGTTCTGCGGCACGTGGATCGTTGCCGACACCCAGCAGCGGTGTACTGACCTGCAGGCCGAGGCTTTCGAGCGCATGCCGCAGGTGACCGGCATAATCGGCGATGCCGTTCTGCTCGGGTGGCAGCGGCGCAAGCAGGGCAATGCGCATCAGCCTCGGCTCCCGATCCGCTTGAGGAAGTTAAGTACCTGCTCCGGTACCTCGAAACGACGGCGGTTGATAATGATGCCGTCGACTTTCTTGAATGCGGTATTGAGGTTATTCAAGGTGTCTTCCAGCATCGGCACGGTGGTGTCTTCGGCACGCACCACCAACACGATCAGGTCAGCCTTGCGTAGCAACACAAAAGCATCCTGATTGGCGGAAAGTGCCGAAGCGTTGATCAACACGATTTCGCCAGGACTGGCCGGCCCGCGGCCTTCGGTGCGGACCTGATGACCCTGTTCGATCAGCAAGGTGCTGAGCCGCTCGATCACGAACGACACGCCCGCGCCGGACTTGACCGACGTGAAGCCGATGGTCAGGCCGCGCTCGTCTACCTGATCGAGCGGCAGAATGCCGTATACCCGGTGCAAATTGGAGGTGAAGGCTGCACTGCGTTCCTGAGCGCGTTCCAGGTCGGGCAGGCTGGTCCAGACCGGGACGCCGAAGCTGCTCTCGATCTTGTCGCCGTCGTGGATGCGCTGGTCCAGCAGGTAGAAGAAGTACAGCGCCACGGCACCAACCACAATACTCAGCGGGAATGCCAGAAACAGCATCAGCAGGCTTTTCGGGAACACCCGGCTGGGGTTGAAGGTGGCGTCTTCGATGGTCGCGATATTGCTGATCTGGCTGTTGTCCAGCTCACGGTCAATACGCGATTTTTCCAGGCTGTCCTTGTACAGCGCATAGCTTTTCTCTGCCGCATCCAGTTCGTTCTGCAGGCGCGAAAGCTCCGGCTCCAGATTCAGTGCCTGCTGGCGGTCGCTTTCCAGCTGCGCGATCTGCGCATTTTGCTGAACGAGCTGGGTTTGCAGGCGCGCGTAGCTGGTCTGCTGATCGGCGTACACGTTCTGCATGCGGTTGTAGATGGGGTTGGGAGTGATGCTTTCAGAGCGCTGGACGGTGGCTTCCTGTTCCTTGAGCAGCTTCTTGAGGTTGTTGACCTCCTCATTGATCGCCCGGATTGGCGGCGCCTCTTCCTTGAACGAGCGGAGCATTTCCTGACGCTCCACTTCCTTGCCGTTGATGCGGTTCTGCAAGTCCTGGCGATTGGGGTTCAACGCCAGTTCGCGACCTGCCGAGACTGTCTTGGGCTGCTCTGCCAACTGCTTTTTCAGCAGGTCCAGGCCGGCCTTGGTAGACGCAATGGAACGGGTTGTATTGTTACGCTCGGTACGCAGATCGTTGAGCCGCTGCGAGGTATCTGCCAGGCGCTGGGAAATACTCACTGCGCTCAACTGGTTCAGGTAATTCTGGATTTGCTTCTTGTACTCGATGATGTTCGCGCCAGTCGTTTTCACTTCCGATTCATAGAACGCGTACAGGCTGACCCGGCCCAGTGTCTTGGTACGTTGCAATTGATACTCGGTGATCCAGGTCCTGAGCACGGTCTGGGCGATGTCCGGGTCGTTCCAGGTAAATCTCAGCTCCATCACCGACGAGCCCGGTTCGTGGCTGACCTTGAAGTTTTTCTCCAGATCCTCGGCCAGACGTTCGGCCTGCGAGCGGTGCTCCACCAGACCGATAAATTGCAGAACGTTGCGCACGCCGTTGACGACTGCCCCGACGACTGCCTTGAGGCCGTTCTTCACCGACGCCAGAATGCCGGTTTCGGGCGGCACCATAGACAGCTCGGCGAGGTATTTCTCGGACACTGCACGCATGATCGGCCGTCCGCTGAGCATGCGCTCTTCATCGAGCAGCGGATCACGCAGGCCGCTCGGTATCACGATGGCCTGACGGTCTGACAGCTCGATAGGCACAGTGCTGCTGTCGCGGCCGGGCTTGACTAACAGCAAAGCCGTGGACTCGTAGCGGTTGGGGAGCAGAAACGCGCCCAGAAGGATGATGACGAAGGTCGCCACCACGGTGATCCTGACTTCGCGCTTGAAAATGAACAGCAGGCGCAGCAGGTCGCGGAATGAGCGGATGTTGATCATGTCTGTTTCCCTGACAATTAATTGTTGTTGCGCAGCTCGTAGTTCATGCCCAGTCCGATCGACTTCGCGAAGGGGATCAGCTGGTTGAAATACAGGGATACGCCGTCAACCTTGTTGCCGACCGATGATTTGGGAACGAACACGATATCGCCACGTTTCAGCAGTACCGGCGCTGTAGGGCCACCCGCACCACCCGCCCAGAGAAACTTGCTGTAATCAAAGAAGTAGGTCTTGTAGAGCCCGTTTTCTTCCTGACGCAGCAGCGCGACCTGGCCGGCATCGGCATCAAGCGCTACACCGCCCGCGCCGACAATCGCCTGATCGAGATTGGTGGCGATATTGACCGGCAATGTCACCGAGTTGCGCACGGCACCGCCGACAAATACGGTATTGCCCGGTGACTGGGAAATGTTGATGGTCAGTGCAGTCTCGCGGTAGACATTCTGCAGCTTGCTTTCCAGCAGGTCATTCAACTGCTGGAGTGTCAGGCCCGCAGCCTTGACAGTGCCGATGTAAGGGTAGGAAAAGGTGCCGTCGTTGAGCACCTGAAACAGGGTCAGCTCATAGATGGAGTTGGCGGTAAACGCCGAAATCGACGGTGCCTCGCCGCTGTTGCGCACGATTCGCAGGGTATCGCCAGGGCGGATTCTTTCCGGCGGCAGCGGTTTGCCCGCCAGTGCGCGACCTGCTGCCTGACCGGCTTCAATTTGCGCACGGTCATCCGGTAAGCCCACCCTGGACGGGGTGTTACATGCACTCAACAGCAATAAGCTTGCGATCAGCATCATGCTTTTCATTGGTCCTGAACTCCTGTCGAGCACAAATACGGCTCCCTTGCGGGTAATAAATTCATGTTGGCGGGTACTGCCTGTTCCGGTTGCTATCAATTGAAAACCGAGTGAATCAAGCGGCGTTTGCCGCTCGTGGATCAGCTCTTCACAGTCTTGTCGGGAACACGTCCGTAAATATCGGTGAAACGCACTATATCGTCTTCGCCCAGGTACTCACCGCTCTGCACCTCGATCATCACCAGGTCGATGACGCCCGGATTGACCAGCCGGTGCGTGAACCCCGGTTTGATGAACGTCGACTCGTTGGTATCAAGCATGAATTCACGCTCGCCGTTGGTGACGGTGGCCATGCCGCTGACCACGATCCAGTGCTCGCTGCGGTGATGGTGCATCTGCAATGAGAGTGATGCCTGCGGGCGAACCACAATGCGCTTGATCTTGAAACGCTTGCCTTCTTCGAGCACCGTGTAGGTGCCCCACGGACGCGTGACGGTGCGGTGCAGACGGTAGGCATCATGGCCCTGGCTCTTGAGCTCCTGAGCGATGACCTTGACGTCCTGACTGCGGCGTCCGTCTGCGATCAGCAAGGCGTCGGGGGTGTCGATGATGATCAGGTTGTCGAGGCCGATAGCGCCCACCAGACGTTTGGGTGAGTCGATGTAGCAATTGCTGACGTCATGCAGCACGGCTTCGCCATTGCAGTAATTGCCTTGAGCGTCGACGGGAGACAGCTCACGCACGGCCTGCCAGGAACCGATGTCACTCCAGCCGAGTTGGCAGGGCACTACGGCGACCTTTTCGGATCGCTCCATCAGCGCGTAGTCGATGGAAATATCCGGGGTCAGGGCAAACGATTCGCTGTCCAGCTCGACTTGCAGTTCACGATTGCCTTCCTTGCGCGGGCTCGATGCCAGGCAACTGCTGACCGCATTCAGCACGTCAGGCGCGTGAGTACGCAGCTCTTGAAGCACGGCATCGGCACGCATGCAGAACATCCCGGCATTCCAGAAATGCAGACCACCGTCCACATAGCCCTGGGCGGTGACTGCATCGGGTTTTTCGACAAAACGGGCGACCTGACAGGCATCGGCGTCAAGTGCCGGGCCTTTTTCGATATAGCCAAAACCGGTTTCCGCTGCGGTCGGCACGATGCCGAACGTCACCATCCAACCCTCAGTGGCCAGCTTCTGCGCGGCCGTCACTGCTCTGGAGAATTCCTCGACATTGGTAATCAGGTGATCAGCAGGCAAAACCAGCAACTGCGCGTCATCGCCATACAGCTGGCTGACATGCAGCGCAGCGGCAGCGACCGCCGCTGCGGTATTACGCCCGAAGGGCTCGAGGATGAAATCCAGACGCGCATTGCCTTTGTTCAACTGGCGATAGTCGTCCACCGTGCGGAAGTACACTTCCCGGTTGGTAACCGTCAGCAGGCGGTCAACTCCGGGCAGACCGACCGCCCGCAGGAAGGTCTTCTGCAGCAGGCTCTGGCCGTCGGGAAGGCGCATGAACGGCTTGGGCATGGCTTCTCGCGAGACCG
This sequence comes from Pseudomonas amygdali, assembly GCF_002699855.1. Lineage (GTDB taxonomy): Bacteria > Pseudomonadota > Gammaproteobacteria > Pseudomonadales > Pseudomonadaceae > Aquipseudomonas > Aquipseudomonas amygdali. The sequence continues at coordinate 16,920 of NZ_LKBW01000306.1, forward strand.
GCCACAGACGGGTGCCGGAGCCACCGGCGATGATGCAGGGAATAAGCGTGCTCATCAGTAAGCCTCGCGAGTGAATAGCACTGCAGGCACAGTGCGCATAAGGATGTACAGGTCGAACCAGACAGACCAGTTTTCGATGTACTCGAGATCGAACTCGACGCGTTTTTCGATTTTTTCCACGGTGTCGGTTTCACCACGATAGCCGTTAATCTGCGCCAGCCCGGTGATCCCCGGTTTGACGCGATGCCGCGACGTGTATTCTTTCACCGCCTGCTCGAACAAAATCCCTGCAGCCTTGGTGGCCGTCGCATGTGGGCGTGGCCCGACCATTGACATGCTGCCTGCCGCTACATTGAACAGCTGTGGCAGTTCATCCAGGCTGGTCTTGCGAATGAAGCGCCCGACCCGTGTGATTCTGGCATCGCCACGGGTGGTCTGGCGCTCGGCCGTTGCATCGGCCTGGTGCTGATGCATGGAGCGGAACTTGAATACTTCGATCAGGCGATTGTTGTAACCGTAGCGCTTCTGGCGGAAAAACACCGGGCCTGGGGAGTCGAGCTTGATCGCCAGCGCAACCAGCAGCATTACCGGTGACAACACCAGCAAAGCGAGCGACGACAGAACGATATCTTCGGCGCGCTTGATGAATGGAGACCAGCCACTGAGCGGCAGATCCGACGCATTGAACATCGGCAGCCGGGCCACTTCGGTAATGCGGTTGTGGGTATGCCGGAAGGCAATCATGTCCGGCACTAGCAACACGTTGACCGGTAGCCTGCGCAGTTCGCGAATGATGTAATCCATGCGGTTTTCCGCCGTCCAGGGCAGGGCGACCAGCACCTGGGTCACTTTCTCTTCGCGAATCAGCCGTTCCAGGTCGCTGGTATTGCCCAGCAGAGGCAGGTTGGCTACGGTCTTGGGCATGCGACCGATCCGGTCGTCGATAAAGCCGGTGACACCCGAACGGATGTCCTGATGCTCAAGCAGGTACTCGGCCAGGCGCAGGCCATTTTCTGTCGCGCCCAGAATCACAGCGTGTTGCAGGAATACACCCTTGCGCATCTGCCGCTTGAACAGCATCAACAGCAGCAGGCGAATGATGCCGAACAGCGCCAGGCTGGTCAGGTACCAGATCAGCGATTCTTCGGGAGAGAGATAGCCGAACAGCCCCATTGCCTGTTGCATGAACAGCAATAGCCCGAAGGCTGCGGTCCAGGCAACTGCCAGCGCGCCCATGCGCAGATCGTTGCTGAACAACGCTTCGGAATAGACGCCCATGGCCTGAAACACCAACACGCCGACAAAGCCGAAAAACAGCAGCATGGTCAGATAACCCTGCTGTGTTTCCGGGCCGTCATGCTTGATAAGCAGCATGATTGCAAGGCCGGGCAGAATGCAGGCAATGCCATGGGCCAGGCGAATACCGAAAAGAAAGTATTCGACCAGACTGGTGCGGGTGAGCGAAAGACTGTCGACCGGCTGCAACCTCATAGAACTCCCTTACTCCCTGTATGCGTCTGGATCCTGCTGATCCCAGGCGATTTGCAATGACGCGTTTGCAGCTTCAAATAGGCATCTGTTCACAGATAGTGTCCAAGCGTAGCCAGTTACGTGTCGAGGTCATGACGAATCCGGACTGTCTTTTGTGAATATCACTTTATATATGTCGTCCTGTTCCGAATTTTATTTAAGACTTTTCAACCATTTGTAGATGAAACTCCCCCCAAGTGAGGGACCTGCTGTCAGTAAAGCTCATGAAACAAATAGCGTCAGTACAAAGGTGTGCCAACTCTGATGCAATCGTTGCTCCAGAGCTTCTGCTTCCGGGTTTTGCCCAGTATTGGCGGGGGTTGATCTGTTCTTGATGACGTGAAAAAAATTTCTGTGACGGGTGGGCCTTTTTGACATGTGCGGGGTCACAGTCATGCGTCGTGCGAAATGTATGCGGGCGCTGATTACAGAAAGAGCGTCGCTCGCAGGCTTCAATTCGTAGGGTTCGTCAGAGGAGGTGTCATGACACAACGCAGGGCAATGCTCATTCTTCACGGTAAACAGGCGCTCAACGAAGACGTACGTGATGCCGTTGCAGACAAGCGCAAGCAGGGCTGGGAGCTGGACGTGAGGCTTACCTGGGAAGCTGGCGATGCCCAGCGCCTGGTTGGCGAAGCGCTGGCCGCCGGGCATCGGCATATCGTGGCGGGCGGTGGTGACGGTACCTTGCGAGATATCGCCGAGGCCCTGGCGCTGGCCGAAACACAAGCCAGCCTGACTATTTTGCCGCTGGGCACTGCCAACGATTTTGCCCGCGCAGCCGGGGTGCCTCTTGAGGTCTCCAAGGCTCTGCAACTGATGGACGTAGCACCGCGTGCCGTCGATCTGGGTGAAGTCGGCGGCAAACTGTTCCTCAACATGGCTACCGGCGGCTTTGGCAGTCAGGTAACGGCCAACACATCCGAAGACCTGAAAAAGGTATTGGGCGGCGCGGCCTATCTGTTTACCGGCCTGACAAGGTTCAGCGAATTGCATGCTGCCCACGGCGAACTCACCGGGCCGGATTTCCACTGGCGTGGAGACCTGCTGGCGCTGGGTATCGGCAATGGCCGGCAGGCAGGCGGTGGACACGAGCTGTGCCCGACCGCACTGGCCGATGACGGTCTGCTCGACATCAGTATCCTGCCCGCGCCTCAGGAAGTGGTCGGCACGCTGAGGAGTCTGCTGGAAGGCGGGCTGGGCATCGACAACATGTTCATTCGCGCGCGTTTGCCTTGGGTAGAACTCAAGTCGGCTCAGGGGCTGGACATCAACCTCGATGGTGAGCCGTTGTCTGGCGAGGACTTGCGCTTCGAAGCTCGGCCGGGCGCGCTTCAGGTGCATTTGCCGGCGGATTCTCCGGTGCTGAGCCGTGCACCGATGCTCAATCGTCCAGACTGATAATCCGCTCGCGAACGCAAAACAGTACCAGCCCGGCGACGTCGAATATCTGTAGCCGCTTCATGACCTGGGAGCGGTGGGTCTCGATGGTCTTGATGCTCAGTCCCAGGCCGACGGCAATCTCACGTGTGGACTTGCCGCGCACGATCAGACGCAGGATTTCCAGCTGGCGAGCGGTCAGGTGATACCGCTCCTTGGCCGCCTGGGCCCTGTCCGAGCGTGTTCCGCGCAGGGCGCGCTCGATAACGGTATGAGCGATGGCCGGGCTCAGGTAGCGTTCGTTGTTGCGCAGCGCTTCCAGTGCCTGTTCCAGTTCGGTCGCGGTGGTGTCCTTGAGCAGATAGCCGCGAGCCCCGATGTCGAGCGCACGCATGATCATGTCCGGATCGGTGTGCATCGACAGGATCAAGACCTTGCAATGTGGCTGTACTTTAAATAGTTGTTCAAGCGCCTCAAGGCCGTCGACGCTCTTCATCCAGATATCGAGCAGGATGATGTCGGGTTTGAGTCGCTGCGCCAGGCTCGACAACTGCGCGCCGTCCGCCGTTTCACCGATAATGGCGTAGCCCGGCATTTCTGCAACCAGCGCTCGCACGCCGACTCTGATCAGGGAGTGGTCGTCGACCAGTAACAGATTGCAGGTCATTGTGGCTTCTTGTGTAAATGGGACCGCCGAGGCGTGCTTTCAGTCCCTTGTCAACCTTTAAGACGATTTGAAAGCAGTGAAGACAATAGGACGGAAAACCCTGACGTGACAACATCACTTCAATGACATTGCGTGTGTGATGCTCGACAGTCGAGCGTTATCGTTGGGTTGCATCCTTCACCGCTGCCGATTGCGAGGAAGCGCTGGCCAGCTTTTCCAACAGCTCCAGCTGTTCGTTGTTGTCCATCGTCAACTCACCCGTTTGCGGATCGAGAAGCTCGACCTGCCAGGACATCAGCATCAGGCAGTTTTTGACGGTCAGCAGGGTTTCCTGTGAGAGTTCATTGGCCTGGTCGCCGCTTTTCAATAATTGACACAGCTGACGTGAAAACTCGGCAATACAAGGCACAGGCGCGGCTTCCGCCTCCTGGGCCAGCGTGCGCAGGGTGGTCAGAAGGCAGCCGGTGGCGTCCTCGTCGTTGGGGATCAACTCCAGGTGCGAAAGACATTCTTCCGACTTGTACAGAAGTGCCTGAGAGGTGCTCAGGAACTGGTCGTGCTTATGCTGCCAATCGTTGTTGCTCAGCATCCTTTGTCTCCACTGATCATGGATAGCGAACTTCCGCCCGCGGCGAATGGCTGACAGTTAATGTCGATTTCAAACAAAAGTATGTAGGGCATTTCTGAATGTTGCCAGCGCCGCTTGATTACAAGGTTTGAAAAGCGGACACGAACCTGACGCCATTCTTGTATTGAGAATGGCGTCACAATAATGGCAATTAGATGTCGATCATATCAGGTTATCCCCGATTGACTTTTTGTGCTTCTTTGATTTTTACCTTGAGCGACTGGGTATGTTCAGGCTTTTCCAGGACGCGCTCATCGTCGTATTTGTCTGGCAGGAAAGCGACACCAGTAAATCATGATGGTAAAGTGATATCAATACTGAGAATGGCCTTTCATCGCCATTAAGGTCCGGCTGGTTTCAGCCGATACAGGCTCAACAGACTCATCGTGACCATTGCTTCAGGAGCTAATAATGGCAGGCATTCTCGACACAGTAGATCAGCGCACACAACTGGTGGGCGAGAATCGCCTGGAAATCCTCATGTTTCGCCTTGCCGGTCGGCAATTGTTTGCGATCAACGTGTTCAAGGTCCAGGAAGTATTGCAGCTACCCAAGCTGACCCTCATGCCGCAACGCCACTCGTTCGTCTGTGGCGTAGTCAACCTGCGTGGCCAGACCCTGCCGGTGATCGACCTTTCCCAGGCCATTGGTATGCGGCCGCTGGTGCCGGGGCCTGGCAGCACGATCATCGTCACCGAGTACAATCGCTCGGTTCAGGCCTTCCTGGTCGGTGGTGTGGATCGCATCGTCAACATGAACTGGGACGCGATCATGCCGCCGCCGGCCAGCGCCGGTCGTCAGCATTACCTGACGGCGATCAGCAAGGTCGATGACCAACTGGTAGAAATCATCGACGTCGAAAAAGTACTTGCCGAGATCGTGCCGTACAACGCCAAGGTGTCCCGCGAGAAGCTCGAAGACCCGGTACTGGAAAATGCCCGTGGTCGTGAGGTGTTGCTGGTCGATGACTCCAAGGTGGCACTGGCGCAGTTGCGCGACACGCTGTCTCAATTGGGCCTCAAGCTGCACGTGGCCAGTGATGGTCTCAAGGCGTTGAACATGCTCAAGGGTTGGGCGGACGCGGGCGAGAACGTCCATGAAAAGCTGCTGATGGTATTCACCGATGCCGAAATGCCGGAAATGGACGGTTATCGCCTGACCACCGAGATTCGCAACGATCCGCGTTTGCGCAGTCTGTACATCGTTCTGCACACCTCGTTGTCCGGCAGCTTCAACGAATCGATGGTCAAGAAGGTCGGTTGCGACAACTTCCTCTCCAAATTCCAGCCCGACAAGCTGGTCGAAGTAGTGCGCGAACGTCTTTTGATGATTGGCTGATACCTCGCGCGATTGTTGATCGCGGATGCCTGCCGCTCCGGCTTCGGATAAGCTTCGATGTCTTCGTCAAAGCTTATCCCGCCATCAAAGGAACCGGCTCTCATGTTGCGTCTCAGCTCTCTCTATCGTTTCCCTCTCAAATCCTGCAAGGCGGAGACGCTGCAACGCGCGTCGTTCGACCAGTTGGGGTTGGCGGGGGACCGACGCTGGATGCTGGTCGACGAAAGCAACGGTCGGTTCTTCACTCAGCGCGCCCTGTCGCACATGTCCCAACTGACGGTGTTGTGGAATGCCTGCGGCGGTGTAACCCTTTCGGCACCCGGTTTCGAGCCTCTGGACGTCGCGGTTCCGCTGGATATCGAGTCAAACCTGCGCGGTGTGACAGTCTGGCGTGATTCGTTGCAGGTGCCGGACGCTGGCGATGTGGCAGCCGAATGGGTCAGCCGGTTTATTGGCAAGCCCACCCGCATGGTTTATCTGTCGGCAGAGCGTGCGCGCTGGCTGCCCGGGGGCTATCAGACGATTAACGATCGGGTGAGTTTTGCCGATGGCTTCCCGTTGCTGCTGATTGGTCAGGGCTCGCTCGATGACCTGTCGACCCGCCTGGGCAGGCCATTGGAAATGCTGCGCTTCAGACCCAATCTGGTGGTTGAAGGGGCCGAGGCCTTTGCCGAGGATGGCTGGAAGCGCATCCGTATCGGCGACATCGAATTCCAGCTGCTCAAGCCTTGCGCGCGCTGCATTCTCACCACTATCGACCCCGCTACCGGCGAGCGCAGCCCGGATCGCGAACCCTTCGCCACGCTCAAGACCTATCGGGAAGTGGAGGGTAACGTGCTGTTTGGCCAGAACGTGGTCAACGAGGGGCTGGGCGAGCTTGAAGTGGGTATGCCGGTCGAAGTGCTGGAATAGGCGTTGCGTGGCGGCAGGAGTGCTCTGAGAAGCACTCCTGCCGACCGGTCACTGATCGTCGAAAAACCGCTCGTGCCAGTCAACCAGCGGCTGAGGCGAGTTGAGTTTCTGGCCGTAGATCACCGAATAGGACAACACGTTCTGTACGTACTGGCGGGTTTCATCGAACGGTATGCTCTCTACCCAGACATCGAAGGCCAGGTGATTGGCACCTTTCAGCCATTGGCGTACGCGGCCTGGCCCGGCGTTGTAGGCGGCTGAAGCAAGCACGCGGTTGCCGTTGAACTGGGCATGCACCGAACTCAGATAGGCAGCGCCCAGCTGAATGTTGGTGTCCGGGTCCAGTACCTGCTGCGGCGAGGCCAGCGGGATGCTGAGCTTGCGGGCAGTTTCCTTGGCGGTGGCAGGCATCAACTGCATCAGCCCGCTGGCACCGACGCCCGAGCGAGCGTCATCCATGAAGGCGCTCTCCTGGCGCGTAATGGCGAATACCCAGCTTGAGTGCAGCCCACGCACCTTGGCTTCGCGTACCAGTGTGTCGCGATGGGCCATCGGGAAGCGGATGTCCAGATCATCCCAGTATTGCGCCTGGCTGATCGTGCGAATGGCCGGGAAATACCATTTCAGGTCGTAGGCCAGTTTGGCCTGGGCAACCATTTCGTCACGGTTGAACTGGCGGCTGACGTGATACCACTCGCGTCGTCCATCGACGATTTCGCCGCGATCATGAAACTCCAGCGCACGACGCACTCCAGGGGTATTGCGTACCTTGTTGATCAGCGCCTGGCTGAGCACCAGGGGCTTGTTGTTGAGCTGATAGGGGCTTTGTGTGCGATCGGCCGCCAGAAAACCGTAGAAGTCGCGTTCTTTGGCCACGTCCTTGTACAGAGCGGCAATCAGCGGGCTGTTGGGCTGCGCCAGTTCCAGAGAGCGGGCTTCCCAGTAACGCCAGCGATTGGTTGCAGCAAGGTCCTTGGGCAGTCGACGTGCCAGTTCGTAGGCATCTTCCCAGCGACCCAGCCGCAGCAGCAGACGCATACGCCACTCGGTAACCGTATTGTCGCGCAGCTCCGGGTCGTACCGGGTCATGACCTCCAGGGCGCGGTCGTCGTAGCGACGTGCCAGGGTCAGGCCGATTTCCTTGGCAATTTCCACCTGCTCTTCACGGGAGAAGTGCATGGTTGCCGCGTAGCCATCGAGCATCGACAGGGCTTTCTGCGGATCCTCCTTGGCCAGTCTGCGCAGGCCAAGGCCGACCACATCGGACATGGCTTCATCCACCGGCACAAACTGCGCGGGGTTGTTGACCATTTCCGGCTTCTGGGCGACGGCCAGCAGCAGGCGTCCTTGCGGGGCCAGCGAGTTGAGACTGTTGACCAGTGTGTTGGCCAGGCTGTAATTGCGTGCCTGAGCGGCCAGTTTGGCCCGTTGCCAGCGTTTCTGCTCTGTCAACTGGCCTGCGGCTGCCCATTGCGCGAAAAAGCCGTCACAGGCGGCTGGCAGTGTCTTGCCGGTCATCCACAGTTTTTCTGCGCTGGCATAGCCTTCGGCACGCTTGTTGTTGCTCAACTGGTATTGGCCGTACAGGCAATCCAGTTCGACGAAATTCATTTTCGGGTCGTAGTACTTGACGAACGGTTGCCAGTCACCGCGTTCCGCCAGCCAGCGCAACCAGCGCAACTTCATCCAGTTGGCCTGTGGCAGGTCTCCATGCTCGGCAAGAAACTTCTCGATTTCCGCGTTGCTGGCAGTCTTCAGGCGCGCCGTCAGCTCGTCGTATTCGAGGTAGGGCTCCAGCGGATAATCGGCCAGCGCCGTGCTGTACATCTGATACGGGCCTGAATCGCCCTTGGCCAGCGCACGCTTGGCTTCGTCGTAATACTTGCGTTGTTGGTTGAGGTCTACCGCATGAGCAGTCTGGATGGCGGTGGTGGAGAGGAGCAGGCACGATAAAAAGCTGAACAAACGACTGCGCATGAGACTTCCGAGCAGATGAGTCGTGAAAAGTATTGCTAGCTTAGCCTTTTGCCAGCTCATGGTGAAAGCATTGCCGACGAGCTTGTCTCATATGGAAATAATTGTCGGTTATGAAGGGTATGTGGAAGTTGTCACGGGGAGACTGTCAGAAATTTTGTGTTCGGGCATAACATGTAGCTAGAGGTGCATGTATGCCGACCAAAAAGAAGTCCGCCAATGCAACAGCGAGGGAGTTGCCCTCGATTCCCC
>NZ_LKBW01000307.1 GCF_002699855.1 Pseudomonas amygdali
AGCGGCTATGGCTCAGCAGTCTAAAAATAGCGGCCTACTTCAGACCATTCCTTGATCAAATCTTGATAATTCACGAACGGTTTATTGAAAGTCGACGTTCAGGATTGCGTCCAGAGCCCACTGTCGCGGACAGATCCTATGCTGATGAGTACACCGCTGTCCAAGCGTATCCGCAACCTCGGATGCTGTTGCCTGGCTATGCTGCTGAGCCTGGTTTTTTCGGGTTGCTCATTGATTCCCGAGTATCAGCGCCCGGCCTTGCCGGTTCCTGCAGACCAGTTGTCTGCTGTCGTCCCGGCCGGTGATGCGTCCATTGCCATCGCGCTGACTGCGGACGAAGAAGCGCTGGCTGCCGAGCTGTCGCCAAAGGGTGAATTGCGGGTTCTGCTGCAATCAGCCCTGACGTTCAATCGCGATTTTCGCGTGGCGGTGCTGAGAGTGGATGAAGCCAGGGCGATGCGAGGCATAACCCGTGCCGATCGTTTCCCGACGATTGCCGCAGGCGTCCAGCGTAACCGCCAGCACTTCGATAATGCGGCTGCCGATGAGCGTTATTGTCAGGACATTTCCATAGCATCGGTGGGCGTCTCGGACTTTGAGCTGGATTTTTTTGGGCGCGTGCGCAGCCTGTCCGAGGCCGCGCGGCATGATTATCTGGCCAGCACGTATGGCCAGCAGGCGGCGCGCAGTGCGCTGGTTGCCGAAGTGGCTCGCGCCTGGCTGGCCGAGCGTCTGGCCGCCGCCGTGCAGCAGGATGCGCAGACCGTTCATGATGCCCGGCTGATGCTGCTAAAGGCGGCCGAAGAGCAGCAGCGCCAGGGTGCCATTTCACTCGACGATCTGATGGCGCAGCGCCTTGATACCTTGACTGCACAGCAACAGGTGCAGGATGCGCTAAGCGATCACGCGAATGCTTCCCAGGCTTTGCTGCTGCTCACCGGCTACTCGGCAGTGTTGCCAGCCACCACGCCGGATACGCCGGCGCTGACCGCCGCGCTGGTCGAGACTCCGGCCTGGCTGTCGAATCTGCCTTCTCAGCGTTTGCTTGAGCGATTTGATATTCGTCAGCGCGAAGAAGCACTCAAGGCCAGCAACGCCAATATTGGTGCCGCCCGTGCTGCATTCTTTCCGTCCATAAAACTCAGTACCAGCGTAGGTCTGCAAAGCGACAGTCTGCGCACGCTGTTCAGCAATGGCAGCGGTACCTGGCTGTTCTCCCCGCAACTGAACCTGCCGTTGTTCGACGGCGGGCGTAATCAGGCCAACCTGGATCTGGCGCATGTGCGCCAGCAGATCGCGGTCGCCGAGTATGAAAAAGCCATTCAAAACGCCTTCCGTGAAATGGCCGGTGTGCTGACCCGTCGTCAGCAGGCCCTGAGCCATGTTCGCAACGAGATCGAGCGCGTCGCGCTGGTCCAGGAAAAAGTGCGCCGCCTGTCTTTCGAACTCAATGCCGGTGCTACCGAACGCACGGCATTGCTGGGCTCCACCATCCGTATCGCCGAAGCCGATGCAGCCGGTCGCAAGTCACTCGATGAGCTGCAGCAAAACCGAATCGACCTGTTTCGAGTGCTTCGCGGCGCAGAACCGACAACCCCCCCCCTCAATCCTGAATGAAACCGGAGTATCACCATGAGTCCTGAAATCGCTCGTCCTCACGTTCGTCCTGCACTGCTCAAGCCTGCGCTTGGCGTGTTGATCGCCTCTGTGGCCATGACACTGGTCGGTCAGGCCTGTGCTCAGGACAGCGCGTCCACGGCAAGCCAGTCCATTTTCGGCGACAGGTTCAACGTCAATTTCGGCCTCGGCATGGCCGTGCTGCCACGCTACATGGGGGCCGATGAATACCGCAGTCAGGTGTTGCCGATGCTCACTGTCCAGCGCGGTATCTTTTTTGCGGATACCGCACGGGGAGTGGGGCTGCAATGGCAGTCCGATTCCGGGTTCGGGGCCAGCGCAGCGCTCAACTACGATTTCGGCCGTACCGAGAAAAACAGTACAAACCGCCCTGGTTCCAATGAGCTCATAGGGATGGGCACCGTCAAGGGTGCAACGGTTGGCGACTTCATGATCTCTCAACAGCTCACGCCATGGTTGTCGGCCAGTGCCGAGGCCGAACTGCGTGTGGCCGGTGAAAAGCGTGGCAACCGTTACCGCTTGGGTTTTGAGGGCATCGCCCACCACAGCCAGACCGATACGGTGACGCTGGATATCGATGCGCATGCCGGTGACGGCCGTTACAACCAGACCTACTTCGGTGTGAGCCCGATCCAGAGTCAGCGCACCGGCTTTTCCAGATTCACGGCAGACAGCGGGATTTACGCGTACTCGGCTGCGCTCGCCTGGCAGCACACCTTTGATGCCTACTGGTCAACCGTTGCAAGCGTCGGGGTGACTCACTACACCGATCAGACCCGCGGCAGCCCGCTGGTCGAGACCGATGCTGAAGGCAGCGGTTTGATTGCCTTGAACTACGCCTTCTAAAGGGGTGAAGCCTGCCATGCGATTACATCCCGATGGGTTTCCTGATCTACAGCGATGTGTTTTACACGCTTGCAGTATCGTAATGATCGCCCTGATGGTCAGTGGGTGCAGCGATAAGCATACGGCCAGCGTCTCGGTCATCCGTGCCGTCAAGGTTGAAGCTGCACGGGCAGGAGAGGGAACCACGGTGCGCTTTATCGGCACCGTTCGGCAGCAGGAGCGCGCCAGTCTGGCGTTTGAATCGGCAGGCACCCTGACAGAGCTGCGGGTCGACATTGGCGATACCGTTGAAAAGGATCAGGTGCTCGCCAGCATTGACCTACAGCCTGCGCAACTGCGTCTGCAAGAAGCTCTGGCCAGTCTGCGTCTGGCCAGAGCGCAGGCGGTTGAACGTGAGCTTAATTATCAGCGTCAGAAGCGTCTGCTTGCGGCAGGCAGTGTCGCCCAAAGTGTGGTCGAGTCGGCCCTGGCATCCAGCGAGCAGGCCAAAGCCGAGCAGGTCCGGGCCCAGGCCGAACAGGCTCTGGCCCATCGCGAGCTGGACCGTACCCGTTTGATCGCACCCTTTGCCGGGCGAGTAGTCGCACGGCATGCACAGCCGCGTACTGTTTTGCCCGCCGGGCAAGTGGTGCTGGACATCGAATCCGCTGCAGGGCAGGAGGTGGTGGCTGCTGTTCCGCTGGCGCTTGCCGAAACCCTCAAACCTGGTGACCTGGCCAGAGCCTCAAGCACGGCAGATGGCACTTCAGGGTTTGATCTGGCACTTGAAGGCATCTCACCCCGTGCCGATGACGGGCTGGTCAGAACGGCTGTGTTTCGTGTGCTGCGACCTGCCAGTAGATTGCCCAGTGGCATCACGCTGCTGGTGCAGATGCATCCCGATACCGGCACACAGCCCTTGTCGGTCCCGGTCCAGGCGTTATGGATGGGCACCGGCAGCAACGCCGCCGAGGTCTTTGTTTACCAGCCAGGCGGAACAGTCGCCCTGCGCTCTGTTTCGCTGGGTACGGTTAAAGATGGCCGGGCGCTGATCGCCAGCGGCCTGGCTGTCGGGGAGCGAGTGGTTACTGCCGGCGCGGCTTTCCTGCAGGACGGCGAGACCGTCACCCTGTTTCAGCCTGGCACACGCTTGACCGGGGGCACGCAATGAGTCTTACCTACCGCGCAATGAGCGCGAGCCGCCTGACCCTGTTTGCGGCCTTCCTGATTTTGCTGGCCGGTGTCGCGACCTTTTTGGGGTTTCCGTCGCAGGAAGAGCCTTCGGTTACGGTTCGCGACGCACTGGTCAGCGTATCCCTGCCAGGACTCTCCACCGAGCGGACGGAAGAGCTGCTTGCCAGGCCACTCGAAGAACGCATCCGTGAACTGGCCGAGATCAAGAACATTGTCACCACGGTCCAGCCAGGCCGGGTGATTGTGCAAGTCACGGCGTATGACACCATCAAGGATCTGGGGCTGCTGTGGCAACGACTCCGGGCGAAGGTAAGCGAAACGAACGGCGTTTTCCCGGCCGGTACCCAAGGGCCCTTTGTGGACGATGATTTCGGTCGCGTGGCAGTGGCTTCCGTTGCGTTGACGGCGCCGGGTTTTACCATGAGCGAGATGCGCGCGCCGATAAAACGCCTGCGCAATCAGCTTTATGAGCTCAAGGGTGTCGATCAGGTCGAGCTGTATGGCCTGCAGGACGAGCAAATCTACCTCGACTTCGATCACCAGACCTTGGCGGCAGCCGGGCTTTCGCCGCAACAGTTGCTCCAGCAATTGCAAAACCGCAACCTGATCGCGCCGGGAGGCAACCCGGTCATCGGGCAACAGAGCACCACGCTCTCGGTCAGCGGCGAGGTGCTGTCGCTGGATCAGCTTCGTCAGTTTCCCGTGCAGTTGCCTGGCGGACAGATGGTAGCGTTGCATAACCTGACCCGAATATCGGTGAGCCCTGTCGACCAGCCGGAAACCGAAGCGATCTATCAAGGGCAGGATGCTGTGGTGCTGGCCGTTTCGATGCAGCCCGGGCTCAATATCCAGACGTTCGGTGCCGCTCTGCGCAAAAAGCTCGGTGAGCTGGAACAACAACTTTCAGCGGGTTTTACCCTGCACATCGTGACTTTTCAGTCCAGCGTGGTTCAGCACGAAATGAACAAGATGTATCACGTCATGGCCGAAACGGTCGTTATCGTGATGTGTGTGGTCATGCTGTTTCTGGGCTGGCGTACCGGCCTGGTGGTCGGGGTGATTGTGCCCCTGACCATCCTGAGTACATTGCTGGTCATGCGCTCGCTGGGGATCGAGCTGCAGACGGTGTCGATTGCCGCGATCATCCTCGCCCTCGGCTTGCTGGTGGACAATGGCATTGTCATCGCCGAGGACATCGAGCGGCGTCTGCACGCCGGGGAGGACCGACGGCGGGCCTGCGAGGAAGCCGGGCGCACGTTGATGATCCCTTTGCTGACCTCGTCACTGGTCATTGTGCTGGCGTTTTCGCCGTTCTTTCTGGGGCAGACCAGCACTAACGAATACCTGCGTTCGCTGGCGATTGTGCTCGCCACCACGCTGATCAGCTCGTGGCTGCTCAGCATCACCGTGACGCCCCTGTTATGCTTTTACTTCGCCAAGGCACCGGCAGTCTCAGGTGCGGCTGACAACGCCGATGAGTATGCATCGGTGTTCTATCGAGGCTATCGAAAAGTCATCGAGAGTCTGCTGAATAACTCCTTGATCTTCATCGCCAGCATGCTGGGATTGCTGACAGTTGCGGTCGTCGTGCTGATCCAGGTGCCTTATGACTTTCTGCCCAAGTCCGACCGCATGCAGTTCCAGATTCCGCTGGTGCTGGAACCCGGCAGCAGCTCGCGTGCCACGTCTCAGGCCGTGCGCGATATCAGTCAGTGGCTGAGCAGCGATCAGGACGTCAAACACAGCATCGGCTATGTCGCCAATGGCGGGCCGAGAATTGTTCTGGGTCTCAATCCGCCTCTGCCTGCGCCGAATATTGCCTACTTCACGGTCAGCGTGCGTGACGGTGCCAACCTCGATGCAGTCATTGAGCGAACCCGGCATTTCATCCTGACTCAGCACCCCGAAGTCGAAGCGCAGCCCAAGCGGTTTTCCATGGGCACCACCGAAGCCGGGATTGCGGTCTACCGGGTCATTGGCCCTGACGAAAAAGTGCTGCGAAATATTGCCCGCAAAATCGAGCAAGCTTTGTCGGCGTTGCCCGGAACCCTGGACGTACATGATGACTGGCGTACCCGGCTGCTGCGTTACGACGTAGTCGTCGATCAGTACAAGGCGCTGCATGCCGGTGTTTCCACTCAGGACATCGCTCAGGCCCTGCAACTGAGGAACAACGGGCTGTCTGTGTCATCGCTGCAGGATGGCGAAACGGCTGTGGCGATTGTGGCTCGTGAGCAGGGCACACCGATTACGCCTGCCAATGATCTGGACAGCACGTTGATTTACCCGGCTTCCGGGGCGGCACCGCTGATATTGTCCGCCATCGCGACGGTCGAGCCCCAGGCCGAGGCATCGACCATTCAGCGCCGCAACCTGGAGCGTGCGATTACTGTCGTCGGACACAACCCGTCGTTGACCGCCACCTCGATCATTGAGCATCTGGCACCACAGATTGCGACGCTCAACATGCCAGCGGGGTATCGCATCGAACTGGGTGGCGAAATAGAGGATTCGGCCGAAGCCAACCAGGCGCTTCTGCAATACATGCCGCACGCGCTGGTGGCTATGCTGCTGTTGTTCGTGTGGCAGTTCAATTCGTTTCGCAAGTTGCTGATCGTCATCTCCAGTGTGCCTTTTGTGCTCATCGGCGTGGCGTTGGCCCTGGTGCTCACCGGATATCCCTTCGGCTTCATGGCGACCTTTGGACTGCTGTCGCTGGCCGGCATTATTGTCAACAATGCGGTGTTATTGCTCGAACGCATCGAGGTTGAGCGCGGGCACGGGCTGTCGGTTCGTGAGGCGGTGGTCAACGCAGCGATCAAGCGGTTGCGGCCGATCGTGATGACCAAACTGACCTGCATCATCGGCTTGGTCCCACTGATGCTTTTTGCCGGCCCGCTCTGGGAGGGTATGGCGATCACGATCATGGGCGGGCTGGCGTTGGGCACACTGGTGACGCTGGGGTTGATCCCGATTCTGTATGGGCTGCTGTTTGACACGTTCGAGCGCTGGCGTACCGCGAGTTGACTCATTACGGCCGGTGTTTGTGTAAGGTATGGTCCTGAAAACCTCGACGAACCAAACACAAGGACGGAACAACATGCGCTCATTCTTCCGCTCGCCACTGGCAGCTCATCTCGCTTTGGCGCTTGCGCTGACAGCTCTGGCACCAGCGGCCATGGCCGAACCGCACAAGGCGATCCAGGCCGATGCCGAGCAAAACAAGGACGAAGCCTTGAAGCTGCTGGAGCGTCTGGTGAACATCGATTCAGGCTCCGGGTATGTACCGGGCCTGACCAAAGTCAGTGACATCGCGATTGAAGAACTGAAAAAGCTCGGTGCCACCATCGAGTTCGTTCCGAATACACCAGAGGCCAGCAATCATGTAGTCGCCACCCTGAAAGGCACCGGCAAGGCGAAGATTCTGCTGATGGCACACATGGATACCGTGTTCAAGGAAGGCTCTGCGGCCGAGCGTCCGTTTCATATCAAGGACGGTCGTGCCTATGGCCCTGGTGTGATGGATGACAAGGGCGGCATCGTTGCTGCTATCTATGCTCTGAAGGTGCTGCACAACCTGAAATTCACCGACTACGCACAGATCACAGTGTTGCTCGACGCCAGCGAAGAAACCGGTTCAGGCGTCGCTACCGAGCTGATCAAGAAAACAGCGAAAGAGCACGATGTCACGCTCAATCTGGAGCCGGGTCGTCCTGCTGATGGTCTGGTGGTGTGGCGCAAGGGTTCTGCGACGGCACTGGTCGAAGTCAAGGGCAAAGCCTCGCATGCGGGCGTTGCGCCGGAACTGGGGCGTAACGCTGCCACCGAGGTTGCGCATCAGATCCTGCAACTCGGCAAACTAGGCGACGAGGAGAAGAAAACCACCGTCAACTTCACCGTGCTCAAGGCGGGTGATCGCACCAACGTGATTCCTGATCAGGCCAGCGCCAAGGCCGACGTGCGTGCCGCAGTGCCGGAGGAGTTCGATCGCGTCGAGCAGGACCTGGCCAGGGTGTCGGCCAACAAACTGGTGCCTGACACCGAGGTCAAGACCAGTCTGGTCCGTGGCTTGCCGCCAATGCCGCAGACCCCGCAGTCCGATGCTTTGGTCGCTATGGCACAGGGCATCTACGGTGAACTGGGGCGCACCCTGACCATCGAGGGCAGCGGCGGGGCGGCTGATTCAAGTTTGTCTGCCAGCGTAGGAACGCCAACACTGGATGGTTTCGGCATCGTCGGTGGCAACATTCATACGCCTGAAGAGTACGCCGAGGTGGGCAGTGTCGCGCCACGGATCTATCTGCTGTCACGGATGATCATGAAGTTGTCCGGGCAACAGTGATTCGAAAAGCCTCCCGCGCAGGGTAATGAGAAGTGTTTTCCGCACGCTTCTCGTTCCTCGCGCTCCGCATTGGAACAATAAGCAGTTAGATTGTGTATAACGATGAGCGCAAGGCGCGGGAGGCTGTAGAGTCGATGACGCGCTTTTAAACAGATACAAGGCTGCAGAGCCCCGATAATGCATACAACGGGAGGCGGCTGGAATAGCGGTTCATTGTCGGGTATTTGCCGACACCTAGTTGTCATGACCCATCCCCGTGTTTACTCATGCGTCACATTGCAGGATTTGACCGATAACCTGCAGCCTCTTTATTTACACCTTAGCGATACAGAAAAGCTGTCGTTGCGGCTCCAGAGCCTTGGAGGGTCAGCGTGCTTTCACCTGTTTTCTTTAAACCATAGCCATTTTATCAGTGCGTCCGCGGCCTTGGCGCGAGCCGGTTTTCGCGCGCTAGCCGGATGGTATTTCTGTATATATTTAATTATGACCTTAATACCATGTCGAAAAGATAGGCTGTCCCCTGTCAAGACTAAGCACACGATCCTTTGACGTGGGCTAGAGGTCGGTACTGTCAAAATCAACTTCAAAAAAAGTTCAACAGATCGGATACAGGGTCTATACAAATATTTGACGTCACGATGATGGCGTTCTAATATTGCCCACCTTTTGATATCAATATGCTACCGCAAGGACGCGCCGTGTACCCTCATGCTCCCAGAGTGGCCCTGCTGCTCATGCTCGCCATCGCGTCTTTCCCCTTGTTTGCAGCCAGCCCTCCCGCCAGTTTGCCAGGCGAACAAGACCTTATTCGTGATCGTCAGGACCGCTTGCTCGAAGAGCAACGCCGTCGTCTTGAAGAACTCAAGGACCTGCCGGGCAAGCAAGCTGTACCCNGTATAGAGTTCAAGGGCGCTGATTCACTGTCGTCTGCCGAGCGTGATGAGCTGATTGCGCCTTATCAAGGCAAGTGTCTTGGCGTCGCCCAGCTCAACGAGTTGCTGAAAGTCATCACCGATCATTACCTTGAAAAAAGGCCTGGTGACGACTCGCGCCTATCTGCCGCAACAGGACCTGTCCACAGGCGACCTGCAAGTGCTGGTCATTGAAGGCAAGCTGGAGCATCTGCGCGGCGATGCTGCCAGCGGCCTGTCGGCGCGTGAGCTGGCCATGACCTTTCCCGGCAGGGAAGGCGAGATGGTCAACCTGCGCGAAATCGAGCAGATGGTCGATCAGCTCAACCGTCTGCCGTCCAATCAGGCGCAGATGGAGCTGACCCCCGGCCAGGTCGTCGGCGGCAGCGATGTGGTGGTCAAGAACACTCCGCAAAAACCGTGGCGGGCTAACCTGTCGCGTACCAACGAGGGGCAGCGCAGCACCGGTGAGCAGCAATGGAACGCCGGGCTTGAATGGGACAATCCGCTGGGGCTGGCCGACCAGTTCAGCCTGCGCGGCGGCCACGATGCGATCAGCGACCGGCAGAAAGCCTCGCGCAATGCCTCGCTTGCCTACAGTTTGCCCTGGGGCTGGTGGACATTCAGCTATCTGTACAACACCAGCGAATACCGCTCGGTGGCCCAGGCCTCGAACATCAACTTCAAGCAGGACGGCGACAGCCAGAACCACCAGTTCAAGGCCGAGCGGGTCGTGTACCGCGACGCGCTGAGCAAGACCTCGCTCAATGCCGGTTTGTCCTACCTGCGCACCAACAATTATGTAGAAGACAGCAAACTGGCGCTTAGCAGTAACCGCATCACCGAGGCGCAGTTCGGCATCAACCACGGTCGGCGGGTCGGTTCGGCGTTCATCAACATCGACCTGGGCATGCAGCAGGGCATCGGCGCGCTGGATGCGCAGGGCAGCCATGATCCTGGCCCGGGCCAGGCCGATGCGCGTTATCGCAAATACACCGGCACCCTCAGCTACCTGCACCCTTTTCAGCTGTGGGGCGAGAACCTGAGCTTCACCAGCCTGGCCACCGGGCAGCGCAGCGAAGATGTGTTGTTCAGCTCGCAACGTACCAGCCTGGGCGGGTCATCGTCGGTGCGCGGTTACAAGGATGAGTTTCTGTCTGGCGACAGCGGCGGTTACTGGCGTAATGAAGTACGCCTGACCCGCCCGGTCACGCTGGACTGGCTGCGCCCGGTGTTCGCCGAGTATGGCGCGGCTGCCGGTTACGACCAGGGCGTGATCCGCAACGATCGTTACAACGGCGACCAGCATGGCCGCTTGTCCAGTAACTCGTTTGAGCTGTTTACCCGATGCCAGCACGTTGCGGCCTCAGTGACCTTCGCTCGTTCCCTGGAACGTCCTGATGTGATCGAGCGCGAAGCACCGATCTATTTCCGTATGGATTTCTTCCTTTAACAACGCTGTTTTCAATCACACTGTATCGAGGTTGCCTACATGGACGTTCACCAACTGGCTCTGCTTGCTCGTCAGCCTTCTGCTGTGCTGATTGAGCGCCAGTCCTTTTGGGGAATGCCCAAACGCGGCCTCGCGCTGATCCTGGCCAATGCCCTGTTCTGGCAGCCGCTGCTGGTTCAGGCCGAAGGCATCGTGGTCAGTGGCACGAATACCAGCCTGAATCAGGCCGGCAATGGCGTACCTATCATCAATATTGCCACGCCCAATGCCAGCGGCCTGTCGCACAACCAGTTCCAGCAGTACAACGTCGACAGCCAAGGCGTCATCCTCAACAACTCCACGAATCAGACCCAGAGCACCCAACTGGGCGGAATTATCGTTGGCAACTCCAACCTGCGCGGCACGGCCGCTACCACCATTCTTAACGAAGTGGTCGGGGCCAACGCCAGCCAGCTCAGGGGCTACACGGAAGTGGCCGGGCAAGCGGCGCGGGTCATTGTCGCCAACCCGTATGGCATCAGTTGCAACGGCTGCGGTTTCATCAATACCCCGCAGGTCACGCTGACCACCGGTAAACCGGTGCTGGATGCCAACGGGCAGTTGCAGCGTTTCAATGTGCAAGGCGGCAGCATATCCATCGATGGCGTGGGGCTGAACGCAGACAACGTCGACCAGTTCGACATCATCACCCGCAGCGCGAAGATTAATGCCGAGCTGCACGCCAAGCGCCTCAACATCATTGCCGGTCGTAACGATGTCGATGCGCAGACCCTCAATCCCACAGCCCTGCCTGATGACAGCAGTGCCAAACCGGAACTGGCCGTCGACAGCTCGGCGCTGGGCGGTATGTATGCGGGCGCGATCCGTCTGGTGGGCACCGAGGCAGGCGTCGGGGTCAGGCTTGCGGGAAATCTTGCGGCCAGTGGCGGCGATATCCAGATTGATGCCAACGGCCATTTGAGCATGACGCAGACCGCAGCAAGCGGCGCTGTCACGGCCAGGGCCAACAGTGCCGAAGTCAACGGCCCGGTCTATGCGGGGTCGTCATTGACCATGAGCACCGCGGGCGATCTCACCACCCGGCAGAACGTCGCCGCACGCGATGCGCTGAGCCTTTCCGCAGGCGGACAACTCAACAACTCGGCGGTGATCGAGGCGGGCGTCAATGCCGACAACAGCCGCAATGGTTCGGGTGATGTAACGCTGTCTGCCAACGGGTTGACCAACAGCGGCAGCATCACCGCCAGTCGCGCCTTGCAGGCCACCATTACCCAGACCCTGAACAACCAGGGTGCCACACTGAACGGGCAGTCCGGCACACGCATCGTGGCCACAACCGTCGACAATCGTCAGTCAGGCCGGATTCTGAGCCAGGGCGGCACTGTCGACCTCAATGCGTCTCAGGTGCTCAATAGTCAGAGCGGGCTGATCAGCAGTAATGGCACGATGACCATTACCGCCGCTTCGCTGGACAACAGCCAGCAGGGAAAACTGTCCAGTAGCAGCGGCTTGTCTGCCCGTATTTCCGGGCAACTGCTCAACCAGCTGGGGCTTATCAGCGCCAATGGCGATCTGCTGCTCAACGCGGCAAGCGTGGACAACCGCAACGCAGAAATCTCCAGCCTTGGCAGCCTGACCTCGACCGTCAGCCAGTTCGACAACCGCGAAAAAGGCCGTCTGCTGGCCAATGGCGCGTTACAGCTGACGTCCGACCACCTGAACAACCAGAACGGCTCGGTGGCAGGGCAGCAGGGCGTACAGCTGAACCTGGGGCAACTGACCAATACCGGCACCGGCAGCGTTTACGGCAAAAACAGTCTGAACCTGGCTGTCAGCGGCGCGTTGAACAATGACCAGGGCACACTGCGCAGCGACGGCACCCTGGATATGCGTGCGGCGTCCCTGAGCAATAACACCGGCAGCGTGACCAGTGCCAGCACGGCGTCAGTCAGCACGAGCGGTGCGGTGGTCAACCGCGGCGGGCAGATCCTAAGCGATTCAACCCTGACGCTGACCAGCGCCAGCCTGGACAACAGCCAGAGCGGGCGTATCGCCAGTAATGGTCTGGCACTCACCACCGGTACCTTCGATAACCATCAGGACGGTCGCCTGACCAGTACCGGCGCACTCCAGTTGAATGCAGGGCTGGTCAACAACAGCGATGCCGGTCGCATTGCTAGCGCCATGGCACTCACCGCTGTGGTCACCGGCCTGAATCAGACCAACGACGGTCGTCTGTATGGCAACAGTGATGTCAGCCTCGACCTGAGCAACGGCCTGTTGACTAACCAGGGCGGCCTGATCAATGCGCCGGGCCAGTTACTGCTGAAAAACCTGAACGTGGTCAACAACCAGAGCGGCAAGATATCCAGCGCCAACGGTTTCACGCTGGCGGCTACTTCGCTGGACAATACCGACGGTTCACTGCTCAGCGACAAGGCACTCGTTGTAAGCATCAACAAGCTGCTGACCAACCTTCGAGGTCTGGTTTCTGCGACCGGTATTGATCTGACGGCCGGATCACTGAACAACCGCAACGGCGAAACTTCCAGCCTTGGCAGCCTGACGGCTTCCGTCGGGCAGTTCGATAACCGTGAAAAAGGTCGTCTGCTGGCCAACGGCGCGCTGCTGTTGACTGCGGATGGCTTGAATAACCTGAACGGGGTTGTTTCCGGTCAGCAAGGCGTGCGGTTGAATCTGGGGCAGATGAACAATACCGGCGGTGGCAGCGTTTACGCTAAAGATGCCCTGAATCTGACGCTGGGCGGTGTGTTGGTAAATGATCAGGGCGTGGTGCGCAGTGATAGCACTATGGACCTTAAAGCAGCGGGTCTGGCCAACACTAATGGCAGCGTGACCAGTGCTGGAACAGGCGTGCTCAACTTCAACGGCGCGGTTGCCAATCAGGGCGGGCAGATAGTCAGTGATGCACAGCTGACGCTTACCAGTGGCAGCCTCGACAACAGTCAGCGCGGGCGTATTGCCGGTAACGGTGTGGTGCTGAGCACCGGTGCGTTCAGTAACCAGCAGAGCGGGAGTCTATCCAGCACTGGGGCCATGCGCCTGACGGCAGGGCAGGTCGACAACAGCGCTGCAGGTCGTATCGCCAGCGCCATGGCCCTGACTGCTGTGGTGACTGGTCTGAATCAAACCAGCGATGGCCGTCTGTATAGCAACAGCGATGTCAGCCTGGACATGAGCAACGGTCTGCTCAACAACCAGAGCGGGCAGATATCCGCTCCCGGTCAGTTGCTGCTGAAAAACCTGAACGTGGTCAACAACCAGAGCGGCAAGATATCAAGCGCCAACGGCTTCACGCTGGCGGCCACTTCGCTGGATAACACTGATGGCTCGCTGATCAGTGATAAAGCGTTGATCGTGCGTATCGCTCAGCTGCTGACCAACCTGCGCGGGCAAATCTCCGCCAACGGCGTCACCCTGAGCGCAGCAGCGTTGGATAACCGCAACGCCGAACTGTCCAGCCTGGGCAGCCTGACGGCCACCATAGGCCAGTTCGATAATCGCGAAAAAGGTCGCCTGCTGGCCAATGGCGCGCTGCTATTGACCGCGGGCGGCTTGAATAACCTGAACGGGATCGTTTCCGGGCAGCAGAGCGTGCAACTGAACCTGGGCCAACTGAACAATACTGGTGGGGGCAGCGTTTTTGCCAAAAGCAGTCTTGGTCTGACCGTCAGCGGGACACTGAAGAATGATCAGGGTGTGCTGCGCAGCGACGGTTCACTGACCGGGAGTGCAGCCTCGCTGGCCAACAGCGCGGGCAGCATCAGCAGCGCCGGGGTCGCATCGATCAGTATCAATGACGGCGTCGTCAACCAGGGCGGACAGATCCTCAGTGATGCACAACTGACGCTTGTCAGCGGCAGTCTCGATAACAGTCAGAGCGGGCGTATTGCCGGTAATGGTCTGACACTCACCACTGGCGCGTTCGATAACCATCAGGACGGTCGCCTGACCAGTACCGGCGCACTCCAGCTGAATGCCGGGCTGGTCAATAACAGCGATGCCGGTCGTATCGCCAGCGCCATGGCGCTGAGCGCTGTGGTCACCGGCCTGAATCAGACCAACGATGGCCGTCTGTATGGCAACAGCGATGTCAGCCTCGACCTGAGCAACGGCCTGCTGACTAACCAGGGCGGCCTGATCAATGCGCCGGGTCAGTTGCTGCTGAAAAACCTGAACGTGGTCAACAACCAAGGCGGTGAGATATCCAGTGCCAACGGTTTTACACTGGCAGCCAACTCGCTGGATAACACGGACGGCTCGCTGCTCAGCGACAACGCTCTCGTTGTGCGCATCGATCAGTTGCAGACCAACCTGCGCGGCAAGATTTCCGCCAATGGCCTCAATCTGAGTGCTGCAACGCTGGACAACCGCAGCGCGGAAATTTCTAGTCTGAGCACCCTGACTGCCAACATCGGCCAGTTCGACAACAGCGCGAAAGGGCGTCTGCTGGCCAACGGCACAATGCTGCTGACAGCCGATAACCTGAATAACCAGAACGGCGTGGTTTCCGGACAGCAGGGCGTCCAGCTGAATCTGGGACAGCTGAACAACTCCGGCGCTGGCAGTGTTTATGCGAAAAACACACTGGGTCTGACGCTGACCGGTGCACTGAATAACGATCAGGGCGTACTGCGCAGCGACGGCACCCTGGATGTGCGTGCGGCGTCCCTGAGCAACAACACCGGCAGCGTGACCAGTACCGGCACGGTGTCAGTCAGCACGAGCGGTGCGGTGGTCAACCGCGGCGGGCAGATCATCAGCGATGCAGGCCTGACGTTTTCCAGCGGCAGCCTGGATAACAGCCTGAGTGGTCGTATCGCCGGCAATGGCGTGGTGCTCACCACTGGCACCTTCGACAACCATCAGGATGGCCGCCTGACCAGTACCGGCGCACTCCAGCTGAATGCCGGGCTGGTCAACAACAGTGACGCCGGTCGTATTGCCAGCGCCATGGCCCTGACCGCAGTGGTCACCGGCCTGAACCAGACCAACGATGGCCGGTTGTACGGCAACAGCGACGTCAGCCTGGACCTGAGTAACGGCGTGCTGACCAACCAAGGCGGTTTGATCAATGCGCCGGGGCGGTTGCTGCTGAAAAACCTCACGGCGGTCAACAACCGGAACGGCGAAATTTCCAGTGCCAATGGCTTCACGCTGGCCGCGACCACGCTGGATAACACCGAAGGTTCGGTGATCAGCGACAAAGCCTTGATCGTGCGTGTCGCCCAGTTGCTGACCAACCTGCGCGGCCTGATTTCTGCCACCGGTGTCGAGCTGAGTGCCGCGACGCTGGACAACCGCAAAGCGGAGCTCTCCAGCCTTGGAGAGCTGACCGCAACCGTCGGCCAGTTCGATAACAGTGGCAAGGGCCGTTTGCTGGCCAATGGTGCGTTGCTGCTCAATGCCGACAGCCTGAACAACCAGAGCGCTGGTGCCGTTTCCGGCCAGCAGAGCGTGCAGTTGAACGTCGGGCAACTGATCAACACGGGCGGTGGCAGCGTCTACGCCAAAAACAGTCTGGGTCTGAAAGACACGGGCGTCCTCAGCAACGATCAAGGGATATTGCGCAGCGATGGCACGCTGGCGTTGAGCGCCGCTTCTCTGGGCAATACTGCCGGTAGTATCACCAGCTCCGGCAACTCGTCCCTGACGGTCGATGGTGCCGTGGTGAACCGTGGCGGGCAGATCCTGAGTGATGCAACCCTGACGCTGACCAGCGCCAGCCTGGACAACAGCCAGAACGGGCGTATCGCCGGCAAGGGCGTGAAGCTCGTCACCGGTGCCTTTGACAACCAGCAAGGCGGCCGCCTGACCAGTACCGGAACCCTCCAGCTCGATGCCGGTCTGGTCAATAACAGTGACGCCGGTCGTATCGCCAGCGCCATGGCCCTGACGGCCGTGGTCACCGGCCTGAATCAGACCAACGATGGCCGTCTGTACAGCAACAGTGACGTCAGTCTAGATTTGAGCAATGGCGTACTGAATAACGACGGCGGTCTGATTACCGCGCCGAGCCAGTTGCTGCTGAAAAATCTCAATGCAGTCAGCAACCGCAGCGGTGAAATTTCCAGCGCCAACGGCTTCACCCTGGCTGCGACGTCGCTGGACAACACCGCTGGCTCGGTGCTCAGCGACAAAGCGCTCATTGTGCGTGTTGATCAACTGCTGACCAACCTGCGCGGTCTGGTGTCTGGCAACGGTATCGATCTGACGGCCAATGAGCTGAATAACAACAGTGGCAGCCTGAGCAGCGATGCCGACCTGCTGGTAAACGTCACTGGCAAGCTGTCGAGCCGCAGCGGTGAGCTGACCAGCGCCGGTAACACGACCCTGAATGCGCTGAGCCTCGATAATGCCGCTGGCCAGGTCATGGCTGACCGGTTCCTGAAACTGGTGATCACTGAAACCATCGACAATCAGGCCGGAACGCTTGGCGCAGAGCAGGGTATCGACATCGGTGCTGCGAGTCTGGACAACCGCCAGTCCGGTGCACTGGTCACAGATGGCCAACTGACTCTGAAACTGACCGGCGCACTGGACAATCGCGCGGGTGGCAGCCTGCAAGCCAAGGGCTTGATGGACCTGTCGAGCAAGACGCTGGACAACCGCGGCGGCCGTATTGCCGCGCAGAACCTGCTGATCGTGCATAGCGACAGCGTGGACAACCGTGGCGGTTCGATTCGTGCCGAGAAAGGCCTGCAGCTGTTCGTCGATGCCCTCGACAATAGCCAGACCGGCCTGAGCACCACGCAAAAAGGCCTGATCAACAGCAATGCCGGTCTTGAACTGGTCGGCACGCATCTGGATAACCAGAACGGTCTGCTCAACGCTGCTGGCCTGATGCAGTTGCAGGTCGACAGCGCTCTCAACGACAAAGGTCGTATCGCCAGTCAGGCCGACATGGTCGCCAACATCGCCAATCTGACCCAGCAGGGTGGCGAACTGGTTGCGCAGGGCAATCTGACCCTGACCGGCAAAACCCTCGACAATCAGTCGGGCGGCCTGGTGGGCTCTACAAAAGCGCTGAAAATCGATGTTACCGACATCGACAACAAGGCTGGTGAACTGTCCAGCCAGATCGGTGTGGACATCATTGGTCAGACGCTCGACAACAGCAACGGCGGCAAGGTCCTGGCAGGCACTGCGCTTGGGCTGACCGTGGCGCGCGTGATCAACCTGAATAAAGGCCTGTTGTTCGGTAACACCCTGCGTCTCGACGGTACCCGCCTGGATAACGCAGGCGGTACGCTGGCCAGCCAGAAGGACATGAACATTGATGTGTCCGGTGCGCTGGACAACAGCGCTGGTCTGCTCAGCAGTGAAGCGGCGTTGACGATCAATGCCGCCTCGCTGCAAAACGCAGCAGGCAGCCTGTCCAGTGCCGATGCCTTGAGCGTCACCACCACCGGCGCTCTGGAGAACCAGGCGGGCTCCGTTACTACCGACGCCACGCTGACACTGACCAGCGCCAGCCTGAACAACAGTCAGGCGGGCAAACTGGCTGGCAAGGGCACCACGCAGGTCACCACCGGCACGTTCGACAACAGCCAGGGCGGTCGCCTGACCAGCAGCGATACCCTGCGATTGACGGCAGGCAAGGTCATCAACCAGAGCGCCGGACGTATTGCCAGTGCGCTGGCGTTGACGGCCAGCGTCACCAGCCTCGATCAGCAGGGTGGTGAGCTGTTCAGCAACACCTCGCTGAGCCTCGACCTGAACAACGGCCAGTTGAACAATCAGGGCGGTTTGATCAACGCCCCCGACGTGTTGCTGCTGAAGAATCTTAACGGCGTGGCCAACCAGAACGGCGAAATCTCCAGCGCAAAGGCCTTTACCCTGAACGCCAACAGTCTCGATAACAGTGGCGGCAAACTGCTCAGCAGTCAGGCCCTGACGCTGATCGTGAACAAGGCCCTGAGCAACATCAAAGGTACGATTTCCGCCGCCGCGTTGAACACTCGCAGCGACAGCCTGGACAACACCGAAGGCTTGATCAGCAGCCGCGCAGCTCTGGACCTGACGGTCAATACCGCCCTGACCAACGTCAAGGGCACGCTGATTGGCGACGGCGATGTGACGCTGAGTGCCGCGACAGCAGACAACGGTCTCGGCCAGATCGCCAGCAAACAGAACCTCAACGCACAGATCGGCAGCCTTCGGCAACTGGGCGGCCAGATGCTTGCCCAAGGCACACTGACCTTGCGCGGCGACGCGCTGGACAACCGTCAGAACGGTTTCATCGGCGCAACCCAAGCCCTCGATATCAATGTCACCGACATCGATAACCGCGGCGGTGAACTGTCCAGTCAGGACGTGATTACCCTGACCGGCCTGGCACAGAAAGCCCTGACGCTGAACGTTGCGCAGATCACCAACCGAACGAATGGTCTGCTCTCCAGACAAGGCGGCTTGACGCTGGTCGGCAGCACGCTGGACAACACCGGTGGCGCGCTAAGCGCCCTCAAGGCCCTCAGTATCGACCTGTCTGCAACGCTCGATAACACTCAAGGCCTGATCAGCAACGAAGACGTCCTGACGTTGAAGGCCGCCAGCCTGACCAACACCGCAGGCAGCGTCTCCAGCGCTGGAAAACTGACCCTCGACAGCACCGGAGCAATCAGCAACCAGGGCGGCAAGCTGTTGACCGATGGTGCGCTGGACCTGAAAAGTGCCAGTCTTGATAACAGCCAGAAAGGCAATATCAGCGGCAAAGGCCTGCTGACCCTCAAGACCGGGAATTTCGACAACAGCCATAACGGTCGCGTCAGCAGCAGCGATCGTCTGGACCTGACGACCGCGCAACTGACCAACAGCGATGGCGGCAGCATCGGCAGCAGCCAGGCACTGACCGCCAGTGTCAGCCGCCTGAGTCAGCAGGGCGGTAGCCTGTTCAGCAACACCTCCTTGAGCCTGGACCTGAACAACGGCCAGCTGGACAACCAGGGCGGTTTGATCAACGCGCCGGGCGCACTGCTGCTGAAAAACGTCAACGAGGTTCTGAACCAGAACGGCGAAATCTCCAGCGCTCAGGCGTTCACCGTCAACGCGCAACAACTCGATAACAGCGGCGGCAAACTGCTCAGCAACCAATTGCTGACCCTGCGCATCGCCCGTGCGCTGACCAACGTCAAAGGCATGATCGCCGCAGCCGGTGTCGACGCCACCGCCAATACCCTCGATAACACAGGCGGTACGCTGACCAGCCGCAACAATCTGGACCTGACGGTTACCGGCCTGCTCACCAACCGCGACAAAGGTCTGATCAACGCTGCTCAGGCGCTCAAGGTGGGCGCGGCCAGCCTCGATAACCAGAATGGCCAGGTGCTGGGCGGCACCAGCCTGATCCTCAACGCCACATCGATCAACAACACCGCCAAAGGCCTGATCAACAGCACCGGCACCCAGAACCTGACGGCGGGCAGCCTGGATGCCGGCAACGGCGGCGAAGTGTCGGCCACGCGCGACATGACCCTGGTACTCAATGCACTGTCGCTCAATGGCGGACGCGTGATGGGCGACGCCGGGTTGTCCATCGACATGCAAGGCAACGACCTCAACAACCTCGGCGGCTTGATTACGGCAGACGGTTCGCTGGCCCTTAACCGCATTCGCGACCTGAATAACCAGTCTGGCGAGGTCTCCAGCGCAGAGAGTTTCAGGTTCGATGGCCGCACCCTCAACAACAGTAGCGGCAAGCTGATCAGCAGCAACGTGCTGACAGTCAACGCGACCAACCTGCTCAACCAGAACGGTCTGATATCCGGCTGGCAGGGTCTGAACGTTTCCGGCAACCGCCTCGATAACCGTACCAACGGCACCTTGTCCAGCCGTAACGGCAACCTTGTTACAACCCTGACCGGTGAATTGCTCAACGGCGGCAACGGTGCGTTGGTCAGCCAGAACACACTGAGCGTAACCGCTGACAGCCTCGACAACAGCGGCGGCATCCTCTCCAGCGGAACCGGCCAGACCCTGACCGTCGCGGGCCTGCTGAACAACAGCCAGAACGGCCTGATTGACAGTGGTGCAGGGCTGACCATCAAAGCCAATGCCCTTAACAACGCGGCCGGTAACCTGACGGCCCAGCAGGGTTTCAGCTTCGAAGGCAGCAGCCTCGATAACAGCGCCGGTAACCTGAGCAGCAAGGCCGATATGACACTCGACCTGCTGGGCAGCCTGACCAACACCAGCGGCAAGCTGGCCAGCGGCGGTAACCTGTTGTTGCGGCGCAGCGCGGCGATCAACAACCAGGCCGGGCAACTGATCAGCCAGAGCCTGATGACCCTCAATACGTCCGGGCAACTGGACAACCGTAACCGCGGCACTGTTGCTGCCAACAACACACTGACAGTCGTCGCGGGTGGCAGTGTCCTCAACGATTCTGATGGCTTGATCTATAGCCAGAGCGCCGATGCGCATTTGAATGCAGCGAGCCTCTCCAACGTTCGTGGCGCGGTCCAGAGCGTCGGCGCACTGGTTGTCGATGTCGCTGATACCGTCGACAACCAGAACGGCCGGATCATCGCCCAGGGCGGCGACCTGAACCTGACCGGTGCCAACCTCTACAGTCAGGGCGGAGTGCTGTCCAGCCTGCAAGGTCTGTTCACCGCGAAACTGGCCGGCGTGCTGAAAAATGGCTATGACGCCAATCGCCAGGGCGGTGTCATTCAGGCGCAACGCCTCAACCTGACCGCGCTGGGCGGCTTCGACAACTACGGCGGGCGAGTCTCCGCACGCGGCGGCGAAGCGCTGATCACCACCCCCGGCTTCGACAACCGCAACGGCGGCCTGTACGCCAAAGGCCTGGTGCGGGTCAGCGGTGGCAACTTCGACAACAGCGGCGACAACGACGGCCAGATCGCTGGCGGCCAGGTCGAGCTGAACCTGAGCGGGGCGCTGAACAACCGCTTCGGCATCATCGAAAGTGACAGCACCCTAGCCGTGACCGCTGCCAGTCTGGACAACCAGACCGGACAACTGCGTGCGCTGGGCGGTGGCGGCGCCACGAACTTCCAGATCGGCAACCTGTTCGACAACCAAAACGGCACCCTGGAAAGCGCCAACAGCGACCTGACTCTCAACGCTGGCAACTTCCTCAATGGTGGCGGTTCGCTGCTGCATACGGGTAATGGCACGTTTGATATTTCTACGGCCAACGTCACCAATGCTGGCGGCAGCGTCGTTACCCGTGGTGGTTTGACACTCAGTGCTGACAGCTGGACCAACAGCAGCGTGATTCAGGCCGGGCGATTGACGGTGAATGTCGGAACCTTGAATCAGACGGCGGGCGGGCAGTTGCTGGCGTCGAATTCGTTTAGTGGGAGTGGCGGGAACTGGACGAATGATGGGTTGATTGCGAGTGATGGCGGGGTAGACATACGTATTGGCGGGACGTTTACCGGTAGTGGTAGGACTTCTAGTGTCGGTGGTATGTATCTGTCTGCTGGACAACTGAATCTGAACGGCGCCTCGAGCATCACGAGTGGTGGTAACAGCGAAATCAATATTGGTGGCCAACTTGCAAATAGCGGACGCCTGACCTCAGCAGGCGATTTAGTCGTGAATGCTGGTGGCATTGCCAACTACGGAACCCTGGGCGCTGCGCAAAACCTGACGCTTGCAACGCCGTCCCTCACTAATGATCGAGGTTTGATTTTTAGCGGCGGCGATACAACGCTGAGTGTTAATAGCTTTACCAACCAGAACGGTGACCTTTACAGTCAGCGAGCGCTATTTAGCAAAGGCTATGGTGGCGGAACTCAGGCTAATGATGTTTCGAATATATCCGGGTCAATAGAAAGTGGCGGGACCCTCACCATCAATTCAGGAAGCTTTACTAACCGTACCTCTGACGCAGGTGGCGCTCAAGGGTTTGCTGTAGGTCGTACGCTGGTTTCCGGATTTATCGCCGTACTTTGTAATGATTGCAGTGGCGATCATTACAATGTTGATTACATCGCTAGAGAGTTTTACGAGGGTGGGCAGGATAACGACACCTCAGCCTCCTCTCTGCTGACCGCTGGAGGCGATTTCGTTTTCAGAGGCGGTGATTTCCTCAACAGTAAAAGCACCATCAGCGCGACGGGAAACATCGACATTCAGGCCAATAGTGTCAAAAACCTGGGTGCTGTCAGTGGCAGTATCGAGCGCACACGTACCTATAATTCCGGCAGGGTAACGGACGGTACGGTCAACCGGTTCATGCCTCAGGTAGTTGCTTACAATCAGCGCAACAACCCTGATTTCCCCTATGTTTATTATGTTGATGCGGCTGGTGGCTTGAGCCTGGGCATTGCCTCGTCCGTGACGACACGTGAGCCAGGGCGTGATGGTGGCACGATTAAAACGGTGGTGGTCAAAGACAAGTCGACCGGAAAGGCAGTTACCAATACGCTCACCGGTTATGGCTACGGTGGGACCAGCCCGCAGTCTCAATATG
The DNA here is from genome assembly GCF_002699855.1 of Pseudomonas amygdali. Classification (GTDB taxonomy): domain Bacteria; phylum Pseudomonadota; class Gammaproteobacteria; order Pseudomonadales; family Pseudomonadaceae; genus Aquipseudomonas; species Aquipseudomonas amygdali. The sequence goes on from NZ_LKBW01000307.1 coordinate 22,827, forward strand.
ACCGTAACAATCTAGTACAACTGCCTGCAGGTTTGGAAAGCTACGCACTTATCAGTGACGTTGAAGTCGCAAAAGATGGCAGCGGTAACGGCGGACGCAGTGCAGTCATTCAAGCGGGCGGAAATGTATCCATTAATGCCAAGCAGGATCTGCAAAACAGTGTCATTCACCAAGACTATGCAGGCAGCGCAGGCACCAGCAAGGTTCAGGACACGCGTACCTCCGGCACTGGCGCCACAGTTATCAGGATCAATGCCCAGCTCCCCCCCGACCTGGCCCAACAACAAGTCAACCCTTTAAGCCTGCCAGGCTTCAGTCTGCCCACCGGCCAGAACGGTCTATTCCGGCTGAGCGGCCAGACCGGCACCGCAGCCGCTGTCGCCCAACCCGTCGGCCTGCCACAAAGCTGGACCATGGGCGGCGCGGCCGTATCCGTCGCGCAACGCGAGCATACCGTTTCCGATGCGCAGGCAAGCACCATCCAGATCGGCTCGGTAGGCCAGATATCCAACGCCACCCGCCAGCTTGCTTCGGTGATACGACAAGGTGCTGGTGTGAGCGCCAACGCATCTTCCTTCGACGCCAGCGTACCAGGTGCAGCACCCATAGGCGGATTTGTACTACCGGGCCACTCCTCTGACTCAGCAGGTGTCACCAGCGTCGACAGCGTGACGGGCATTGCAACTGGCAATCAGGGTAGCGGCGCTTTGCTGCCTGTTCAGAACGCTGGCTCGACATCTGGCATTCCGCTCATCACTGCCGTTTCTTCCGGCAGCTCGGCTGCTCAGAATGCCGGAATGGTGCAAGGCGCTCAGGTCAACAAGGCCGGTCAGGTTGTAAATGGGGCTCAGGGCAACCTGCTCAGTGCGGTCAATCAGGCTCCAACAGGTGCCCAGTCAGGCGCGACTGCCGCCGTTACCCAGGTTGTCGTAAATACTCAAGGTGGTCCGGTTATTGCCGCTGTTCGCGACCCTGTCGCTGCTCAGGTCAGCCCCGTCACCGCCGCTGTTTCAAGCACGGTGGTTACGCAGAATATCCCTGTTAGCGGCTCCAGTATTCAGTCCGCCATAGTGGCGCAAGCCAGTGCGATCACGCCGGTCGTGTCTGCCGCAGCACAAACCGTTACCCGAGTGCAGGGCCTGCCCAGCAGTTCGTTTGTTTCCAAACCGCAAAAATACCTGATCGAAACCAACCCGGTCCGCACCGAACTCAAGCAGTTCATGAGCTCGGACTACCTGTTGGCCGGTCTGGGCTACGACCCGGAAGTCAGCGCCAAGCGCTTGGGCGACGGCTTGTATGAACAGCGCCTCGTTCAGCAGGCAGTCGTGGCCCGCACTGGTCAGGCCTTCATCGATGGGCAAACCTCCAACGAGGCGCAGTTCAAGTACCTGATGAACAACGCCATCGCCAGCAAGCAGCAACTGAACCTGGCTGTCGGCGTATCGCTGAGTTCACAACAGGTCGCAGCGCTGACCCACGACATCGTCTGGCTCGAAGAGCACGAGGTGAATGGCGAGAAAGTGCTGGTGCCGGTGCTGTACCTGGCCCAGGCCGACAATCGCCTTGGCCCGACCGGCGCATTGATTGCCGGTAACGATGTCTCACTGATCGCTGGGCAAAACCTCGACAACGTTGGCACCTTGCATGCGGCCAATAACCTGTCAGCGGTTGCCGGTAACAGTCTGGTCAACGCCGGCCTGATAGAAGCCGGCAACCGGCTCGATCTGCTCGCGGGCAATGACCTGATCAACACCGCTGGCGGCATCATCAAAGGTCGCGATGTTTCACTGACCGCGATCAACGGCGACGTGATCAACGAACGCAGCATCACCTCGATGGACAACAGTGTGCTCGGTCAGCGCCACAACGAGTTCGCCGACAGTGCCGCGCGCATCGAAGCCGCCAACGACATGAGCATTTCGGCAGGCCGCGACGTCATCAACAAAGGCAGCGTGCTGGAAAGCGGTCGTGACATGACTATCCAGGCCGGACGCGACGTCACTATCGCCCCGACCGAAGTCACCAACAGCCTGTTCAGTGACAGCAAACACAACAGCAGCGACATCACCCAACTGGGTTCCACTGCCAGTTCCGGACGCGACCTGACCGTTCAGGCCGGACGCGACATCTCCGTCATCGCCAGCCAGATCGACGCCAAACGCGACATCGCCATGGCCGCGACCGAAAACCTCACCATCAGCTCCGCGGCGGACGAAGAACACTCCCTGTCGAAAAGCAAAAAACTGACCCGCCAGGAAGACCACGTCAGCCAAATCTCCTCCGATATTGATGCCGGGGGCAGTGTTGCCTTACAGGCTGGCCAGAACCTCTCCGTGATTTCTAGCCGTATTACGGCCGGTAAAGAGGCGTATCTGGTAGCCGGTGAGAATCTGGATATTTTGGCTGCGCAGGACAGTGATTATTCGCTGTATGACAAAAAGAAGAAGGGGAGTTTTGGGGCGAAGAAAACCAAGCGTGACGAAATCACTGATGTGAACCGCCCCGGGTTTCTCGGAGACCCTTTTGTTTGAGTCATGCCACCTGGGCAGACTCGG
>NZ_LKBW01000308.1 GCF_002699855.1 Pseudomonas amygdali
CCCAGGCGCAATACCCCCAATTCTCGTTACCACGCTCCGCGTGGTAATGCCGTTCTGGACGCTCTGCGTCCTCTTCGGGCTACGCCTTCTGAGGTAAGGCTGGGGTCTGGGTAGCGGGGTTGCTGTGTGAACGCACCCAGGCGCAATACCCCAACTCTCGTTACCACGCTCCGCGTGGTAATGCCGTTCCGGACGCTCTGCGTCCTCTTCGGGCTACGCCTTCTGAGGTCAGGCTGAGGCCCGGACAGTGGGGTTGTAGTGTGAACGCACCCAGGCGCAATCCCCCCAATTCTCGTTACCACGCTCCGCGTGGTAATGCCGTTCTGGACGCTCTGCGTCCTCTGCGCATGCTTAGCGACTGAACCGCTCGGCCAGGCTGTGCAGGTACTGCGCCATTTCTTCCAGTTCGCCGCTGATCTGCGAGCCTTGCTGCGCCTGGCTGGCACTCTCGTCGCAGAGTTGCGCGATACGGGTAATCTGCTGGCTGATGTTTTCCGCAACGTGGCTCTGTTCTTCGGATGCCGAGGCCATTTGCTGGCTCATCCCGGTGATGCGGGTCACCGACTGGCTGATGCCGTCCAGGGCCTTCTGCACGGCTTCGACGCTGGCGACGCTTTCCTGGGAGATCTGCTCGCCTTTGTTGGCGGTCTGCACCGCACGGTCAGCACCATCACGCAGCGAGGTGATGATTTGCTGAATCTGCTCGGTCGAGGACTGCGTACGGGAAGCCAGCGAGCGAACCTCATCGGCCACCACCGCAAAGCCACGCCCCTGCTCACCGGCACGGGCCGCTTCGATGGCCGCATTGAGCGCCAGCAGGTTGGTTTGTTGAGCGATGGAGGTGATCACGTCAACCACGCTGCCGATTGACTGCGTCGCGCTGGCCAGTTCACCCACTGCGTTGCCGATGTCGGTGACCGAGTTGGCCATGTGCCGAATCGCCAGCAGGCTTTCATCGGCCAGACCACGCCCCTGCTGCGCCAGTTTGTCGGCTTCTTCGGCGGCGTGGGCAGTGTTTTGTACGTTGTGGGTCACTTCCTGAATGGTCGCCGCCATCTGATTGATGGCCGTAGCCGATTGATCCGCCTCACTGCGCTGCTGGTCCAGCGACTCGGCCTGACGCAACGACAGTTGCGCAGAACGCCCGGCATGCTGGCGTACGCTCTCGCCGGTATCGGCCAGGCGCGTCAGGGCAGTTTGCAGGCGGGCTTCTTCGCTGAGCATGGCCAGATCGAGTTGCGCCTGCGGGCCACGGTTGTCGCTGTAGGTCAGCGCAACCAAAGAACTGGTGAACGCTTTGGGATGTTCTTCAAGGGTGTTGCGAATGCTGCGGCGCTGACGCATTTCCAGAAAACCGCCCAGCACCACCATTACAATCGGAATCATGATGATCGAAGGCAGATCGTCGAGCAGGTAGACGCCGACAGCGAGTGCCAGGGCGCAGAGGATCATCGGTAGCTGACGAACCAAGTGATAGGCCGCCGAGCTGGTTGCCGACACCGCCGATTTGCCAGCACGCAGCCGTGCATACAATGCTTCCGCCCGACGAACCTGATCGCGGGTAGGCAACGAGCGTACGGATTCATAGCCGACGATTCGACCGTTTTCATACACCGCCGTCACGTAGGCGCTGACCCAGTAATAGTCACCCTGTTTGGAGCGATTCTTGACCACGCCCATCCACGGCTTGCCCTGCTTGATGGTTTCCCACATATGGGCGAACACCAAAGCCGGCATATCCGGGTGGCGCACAAGGTTATGCGGCTGGCCGACCAGTTCTTCGCGGGTAAAACCGCTCAACGCGACGAAGGCATCGTTGCAGTAGGTAATGTGGCTATTGAGGTCGGTGGTGGAGATGAGGCGTTCAGATGCCGGAAAAGTCCGTTCAGTCTGCGTGATAGGCATGTTGACGCGCATTAATAATTCACTCCGTGATAATGCTTGATATGCCGGGCGTGTGCTGAAGGTGTAGCACAACCCTTCAGGGTGGCAACCGGCAGTCCTCGTGCACTGTTATCGCCCACAAAACGCAGGGCTTTAGCGACAGGCGGCAATTAGGTGGGGCGGGGAACAGCAGACGGGCATGATCGCCACGTAGGAGTTTGCGTCCTGACGAGGATGCCTGCACCATGCCGCCCCTGGACGCGACGCGACTCAAGGCACCTTTATGGCACGCAACACGACATCTGCTCTGGCGGCATTGATCCGCACGTTTCGCAGGCTACTGAGCAGGGTTGCCGGTCAGACAGCGGATCAGCAACAACATGTGCAGCCCACCAAACCCGCAGCACACTCACCGCAACCGCAAAAGCCTGTCAAAACCAGCCGCGCCAAGCGCCCGGAAAAGCGTCGTGAACCGGCCACACCAAAGCTGCCGGCAAAGCCCGCAGCGCCAGCGTGTCCGCACTGTAAAAAAACCATGGTGATCAAGGTGGCCCGGACCGGCAAGAATGCCGGTGAGTTCTGGGGCTGCGTGGCGTATCCGAAATGCCGGGGCATTCGGCCGATCTTTCGTTAAACGCCAGACCGGCCACGCCTGCTCAAGGAAACAACGGGTTCAGCTGATGCCCGCCAACAGTTCCCGCGCCATGCGCCGATGCTCCTCGTCGGACTCGGCAATGACCTGTTGCAGAATTTCACGAGCCGACTCGAGATCGCCCTCCTCGATCAGCACCTGCGCCTGATTGATCTGGCTGAGCGGTGGCTCTTCAAGGTCCAGCAGGTCGAACTCTGCGTCGTCGCTCATGAAACTGTCGAGAAAGTCATCGCTCAGGTCGTCAGCGGCGGCAGGTGCCACCACTTCGATGGGCTCGATGACATCGGGCTCGGAGAAATCACTGAGGAACTGCTCATCCGAGAGCTCAAAGACTTCCGGCAGTTGAGTCAGGTCCGAAGAAAAACCAGGGTCGACGTCAGCGGGCGCTGGCGCAGCAGTCGCCGCTGCTGGCATGATGCGCGGCGGCGGGCTGTCGAATGGATCGACCAGATCCCAGTCGGCATCCATCGACAGGTCATCGAGGTTCAACTGAAACTCGTCCTTCGGATTCAGCGCCGCTGCGGCGGTTTCGTCCAGCTGCGCCGCGGGTTCAGGCTCCAGATCGGGCTGCAAGTAGGCGGCAGACTCTGGCTCGGGCTCGGACTTTTCGAAAGACAGCGTGGTAGCCGCGACCGCAGCGGCAGGGACGACCGCCGCCACAGGCGCAACTTCGGCGGCCTTGATTTGTGGAAAGCGGTCGCGGATGTCTTGAATGGTCTGCGGATCAACACCGTGCTCCAGCGCTGATTGCTCTTCCCGAACAAAACCGCTGCCGTCGCCCTGCTCCGCCAGCAATTCCAGCAAGCGGATGCGAATGTCATCACGCTCCGGCTGCTTTTCCAGGGCGCTGCGCAGAATGCCCATCGCCTCGGTAAAGCGCCCGTAGGCGATGTAAATGCTGACGCCGTCCAGCGCATCCGGCGTAGAGCCAGCCGAACGTTGCGCTGCCGGTGGTTTGGTCGCTGCCGGGGTCGGTGGTGGCTGCACCACGGGCTGTGGCGCAACGGCGGGCACTTCGAACACCGGAAGCATGGTCGCCTGAGCAGGTTTGATCAGTTGCTCATCCGGCGCAACAGCAGGTGCTGCGGACTGTTTGCGCTGCTGGCGTCGTCTCGAATAAGCAAACGCTACAAGCAGAAGCACAATCAACACGGCAGCAAGCAGTATCGGCAGGCTCAGGAATGAATCGGTGCCTGGCGTCGGGTCAGCGGCCGGTTGAGCAGGAGTAGCCGGAGTTATTGCAGGTGCGGCAGGCGTGGCAGGTCGGGCAGCGGATTGCGCAACGGCAAGATCACTGCGCAGCGCGGTGATTTGCTTGTCCTTGCCACTCATCTGCTCTTGCAATTCTTGAGTCTGGGCTTTGAGCGCCTCCAGCGATTGAGCCAGTTGCTGGTTTTCAATGGCGGCCGCCGACAGTTGCTCGGCGGTGCGCTGCAACTCGGCAGGCTTGGGTGACGACGCCTCCGGGCTGGCGGCAGGCGCAGCGGCACTTTGCAATACAGCGGAATCGGGCAGCAACAAATCCTGGCCAACTTTAAGGGCGGAACCGGCGCCCGCCGCGAATGCCTGCGGGTTGAGCAAACGAATGCCGTCTGCCAGCTGGCTTGCCGAAACCTTGTTACCCGGCCCTTGCAAACGGCTGGCAATGCCATTCAGGGTATCGCCATTGACAACCGTGTAATGCTTGCCCTGCACGGCGGCCGGTGGCGCGACCGGCATGCGGCTTTCCTGCGCCGAGGCCGTCGAACGTTGCGTGTTGCGGCTGCGCGTGGCGGCCAGACCTTGCGGTGAGGTGGCAGGATCAAGCAACACCGTATATTCGTGCAGCAAATCGCCATTCGGCCGCGCCAACTGGACGAGAAAACTCAGGTAGGGTTCGGTGACCGGTTTAGTGGATACCACCCGGATCACGCCGCGATCGCCGCGCAGCACAGGGGTGAAGCGCAGGTCGTTGAGAAAGAACACCCGCTCTATGCCCGCCTTGGCAAAAGCCTCGGGCGACGCAAGCCTGGCAACAACGTCTTCGTTGCTCAGACCGCCGGTCTCCAATAACTGGATCTCGGCATTCAGCGGCTGGTTGAGCGCCGAGTGCAGGGTGATTTCACCCAGCCCCAACGCAGACGCCAGCGTAGAGCAGGCCAGCAATGACGCCGCTATGACGCTCTTGCAAAACACCCCGCGCGCCCTGCGACCTGCACCTTCGACAGCAGCCAGTGAACTCTTCAGCATGCGAACCCTTATAGAAACCACAGCAGGCTTCTCACGTAATCAGTTGGACTTCAGTATCCGTTGCAAGATTATGGTTGAGAACGCCCGGCTTCGTCTTAGGATCTTTCCAGATTGGCCAGAATCTGCGAGTGCACCCGCATGCTGACGCGCAAATCTTCCTCGCTCACGCCCTCGAACAGCTCGATACGCAGCACATTGGCGATGGTTTCAATCTTTTCAATCAGTGGCAAGGCAGTATCACTGAGCAGGATCTTTTTCGCGCGTCGATCCTCGACCACTGCCTGGCGCTGAACCAGGCCCTGCTTTTCAAGACTGTCGAGCAAACGCGCCAGGGTCGGCCCTTCGACGCCCACGCTTTGCGCAAGCTCGCGCTGGGTGGGCGGCTCGGTGAACCGGGCGAGGTGCAGCAGGACCAGCCAACGCGCCTGAGACAGGCCAAGATCGGCAAGCCGACGATCCAGTTCGGCGCGCCAGCCCCGGGTGAGATGTCCGAGTTGCATCCCGAAACGGTGTTCATCAGTCAATGGCATAAGGAAACTCATGATTCAAACTAATTATTAGCGAGCTAAGCATGGTCCTTATGTTCAGGCAAGCGCGGGACGGTGACGTTTCGTCGCACGCTGTTATACCTCAAATTCCGATTGCAACGCCGCTCGCACGCAATACAAAACACCCTCCGGCACCCGCCCGGCAAATTGCTCGGCAATCGCCGACACCGGTGGTAGTTCTCCTTCGCCATCGAGAAAGGCATCCTGAACCTCGCCCAACAGGTCTTCCGGTAAGTCCAGTGCCTGCTCGATGGACAGCTGCTGCTTGCCGATGGCCTCGGCCAACAGGGTGTAGACATTCTTTTCCGAGCACTGCAACTGGCCCGCGATCTGCGTGGGGGTCATGCCGGCACGCGCCAGGCTGATCAGCTCGTGGCGTACATCGGCCACCACCCGTGGTGCCTCGGCCTTGCCACTGAGCACTTCAAGAAAGGCCTCGCCGTAACGCTCCAGCTTGCGCGCGCCCACGCCGCCCACTCGGGCCATCTCGGCCATTGATCCGGGTTTGCTGCGCAGCATTTCCAGCAGGGTCGAGTCCGGGAAAATGACGTAAGGCGGCACGGCATGTTCCTCGGCCAGTTTGCGCCGCAAGGCACGCAAGGCCTCCCACTGCTCGCGCTCTTCGCCGCGCACCAGTTGGCTCGCCGGGCTGCCGGAACTGCTCTTTGAAGTGGTTTGTGGCTTGAGGTCGCGGCGCAGTTCCAGAGTAACTTCGCCACGCAGCAAAGGCCGGCACGTGTCGCTCAAGCGCAGGCCACCATAGCCTTCAAGGTCGATGTCTGCCAGCCCGCGCGCCACCAGTTGGCGGAACAGCGAGCGCCACTCGGCCTCGGTGCGTGCCTTGCCGACCCCGAACACCGACAGATGCTGATGGCCGAAGCTTTCTACCTTGTCGTTGGATTTGCCCAGCAGCACATCGACCAGATGACCGACGCCATAACGCTGGCCGGTACGGTAGATGGCCGACAGCGCCTGACGCGCAGGCTCGGTGGCATCCCAGGTCTGCACGCCATCGACGCAGTTGTCGCAATGCCCGCATGGCTTGGGCATGTCTTCGTCGAAATAGGCCAGCAGGGTCTGTCGGCGGCAACGGGTTTCTTCGCACAGGGCGAGCATGGCGTCGAGCTTGTGCTGCTCCAGACGCTTATGGCGCTCGTCACCTTCGGAGTTCTGCAACATCTGCTTGAGCATCAGCACGTCTTGCAGACCGTAAGCCATCCAGGCATCGGCAGGCAGGCCATCACGCCCGGCCCGGCCGGTTTCCTGATAGTAGGCCTCAAGCGATTTGGGCAGGTCCATGTGCGCAACAAAACGCACGTTGGGTTTGTCGATACCCATGCCGAACGCGATGGTCGCCACCATGATCAGCCCTTCCTCATTAAGGAAGCGTTTCTGGTTGGCAGCACGTGTTTCCGAGGGCAGCCCGGCGTGATACGGCAGCGCGGGATAGCCGTTTTCGCTCAGAAAAACGGCCACTTCATCGACTTTCTTGCGCGACAGGCAGTAGACAATGCCAGCATCGCTGCGCCGTTCGGAGAGGAACGCCAGCAGCTGTTTGCGCGGCTGTTCCTTGGGCACGATGCGATAGAAGATGTTTGGCCGGTCGAAGCTGGACAGAAAGCGCTCGGCGCTCTGCAGGTGCAGGCGCGTGACGATTTCTTCACGGGTACGCTTGTCGGCGGTGGCAGTCAGCGCAATGCGCGGCACATCCGGAAACAGCTCGGCCAGTTGCCCCAGTTGCAGGTACTCAGGGCGGAAATCATGACCCCATTGCGATACGCAGTGCGCTTCATCAATGGCAAACAGGGCAATTTGAAGGTTTTGCAGGAACGACAGCATGCGCGGCTGCACCAGGCGCTCCGGGGCGAGGTAGAGCATTTTCACTTCGCCCAGGCGAATGCGGTTAGCCAGTTCGCGCTGTTGCTCGGCACTGAGGGTGGAGTTGAGCGCAGCAGCGGACACACCGAGTTCATCCAGCGTGGCGACCTGATCGTCCATCAGCGCAATGAGCGGCGAGACGACCACACAGAGCCCCTCACGCAACAGCCCCGGCACCTGAAAACACAGGGACTTGCCACCACCGGTCGGCATCAGCACCAGTGCATCGCCACCGTTGGCTACACGCTCGATAATGGCACCCTGGCGACCACGAAAGCTGTCGTAACCGAAGATGTCTTTAAGTACGCGTTGTGCCTGCTCAAGCATAAAAACCCCGGAATATCCTGCTGCACTGCAAAACGGGGGAGTATACCCGAGCGCTCGGGAGCAATGGATGGCTCGGACATGAGCGGTCGAAATTAACCGCAATTGGCCTGCGCGCTGGCGCCAAGGACGCTCAGGGCCTAGAATCCAGCATCGTTTATTTTCAAGGTAGCGCTTCCATGTCCTTCGCTGAGCAATTAACCCGCCTGCAAGTCTTCCTCGATGCAGATGAACTGCACGAAGAAGCACTGGACTACGTGGCCGCTCATGGCTACCTGACCGCCCTGTCTATCTGTGCCGAAGACGTGCCGGAGCGCGAGTGGATCGACGCGCTGTTCTCCGAGCCGCCGCAGTACAGCAGCGAGGCGCAACAGACAGAAGTCGAAGCCACGCTGATCGCACTCAAGGCACACATTGCCCGCCAGCTGGCGTCGGACGAAGAGTTCGAACTGCCATGTGATCTCGACCTGGGCGACGATCCGGATGATTCGGACCTGCGTGGCTGGTGCATCGGCTTCATGGAAGGCGTGTTCCTGCGTGAAAACGCCTGGTTCGAAAGTGCCGAGGAAGAAGTCAGCGAAATGCTCCTGCCGATCATGGTCGGTTCGGGCCTGTTCGATGAGCAGCCGGAGTTCGCCGACATCGCTCAGGACGCCAACCTGATGGACGACATGATCGTGCAAATCCCCGAAGCACTGACCGCCCTGTACCTGCTCTGCCAGGCTCCGGACGAAAAGCCGGCGATCCTCAAGCCCCGCCACCACTGAGTCTGCGCCTATGGCGCAAGACTCACCGCGCACCAGCCGTCACCGCTCGGTGCGCTATCTGCTGATAGCGGTTGGCTGGTTGAGCGTGGTATCGGGCGTCATCGGGATATTCCTGCCGGTGCTCTGCTGCTGGCAGCTGCATGCTTCGCGCGCAGCTCTCCACGTTTCTACCACTGGCTGGTCGACCACCCGCGGCTTGGCCCATGGATTCGAGACTACTTTGAAGGCAACGGCATCCCGCTCAAGGGCAAGGTGTACGCAATCGGCCTGATGTGGCTGAGCATCAGCCTGTCGTGCTACCTGATCGCACAGCCTTGGGCACGAGCCTTCATGCTGACCAGCGCGGTGCTGGTGACCATTTACATCATCAGGCAGAAAACGCGCCCGCCTCGCAAATGATGCCCCGCTGCGCCCGCCAGTGCCGATGCCGATGCCGATGCAGACAGGCACGCGGTTCAGACGATCACTTCTTCTTGTCTTTGCCAAACGCCTTTTCCAGCGCCTCGTTGATCGTGCGTAACACCTTGACCCTCGCCCAGCGCTTGTCGTTGGCCTCGATCAGTGTCCACGGCGCAATTTCGGTGCTGGTGCGATCCACCATGTCGCCCACTGCCTGGCGGTAATCCGGCCATTTCTTGCGGTTGCGCCAGTCGTCTTCGGTGATCTTGTAACGCTTGAACGGGATCTTTTCGCGCTCTTGAAAACGTTCCAGCTGGGTCTGCTGATCGATGGCCAGCCAGAATTTGACCACCACAATGCCTGCGTCCGTGAGCTGCTCTTCGAAGTCATTGATTTCGGCGTAAGCGCGCTTCCAGTCGGACTCGCTGCAAAAGCCCTCGACCCGCTCGACCAACACCCGGCCGTACCACGAACGGTCAAAAATAGTGAATTTGCCGCGCGCCGGTACCTGCCGCCAGAAACGCCACAAATACGGCTGAGCGCGTTCATCCTGAGTCGGTGCAGCAATCGGTACGATAGCGTACTGACGCGGGTCGAGCGCCGCTGCAACACGACGTATCGCGCCGCCCTTGCCTGCCGCGTCGTTGCCTTCGAACACAGCCACCAGTGCATGGCTTTTCATGCGTTTGTCGCGCATGTTGCCGGACAGACGCGCCTGCTCGGTGATGAGCTGCTGTTGGTAGTCGTCCTTGCTCAGGTGCAGGCTCAGGTCGAGGCTGTCCAGCAGAGTCAACTCATTGTCATGGATCGCCAACGGGCCAACGGTGAGCGCAGCGGGCTCGGGCTCGACCTTGTTCAGCGCGGCCTGCATGCCTTCCAGCAGCAGACGGCCGACCGTCAGGCTGCGGTAGTTGGCGTCCACGCCTTCGATCACATGCCAGGGCGCATATTCGCGGCTGGTGCGACGCAGCACCCGCTCACCGAAGCGCACGAACTTGTCGTAAGTCTTGGACTGCTGCCAGTCCAGCGGGCTGATGCGCCAGCTGTGCAGCGGATCATCCTTGAGGGTTTTGAGGCGCAGCTTCATCTGCTTCTTGGACAGGTGGAACCAGAATTTGAAGATCAGCGCGCCTTCGTCACAGAGCATCTTTTCCAGGCGCTCGGCACCGCTGATGGCCTGATCGAGCACCGCGTCCTTGAAACGCCCATGGACCCTGCCCTGCAACATCTGGCTATACCAGTTACCAAAGAAGATTCCCATGCGCCCCTTGGCAGGCAGTTGTCGCCAGTAGCGCCAGGCGGGTGGATGGGCCAGCTCTTCGTCGGTCTGCTGATCGAAGGTGCGTACCTCGATCAGGCGCGGGTCCATCCATTCGCTGAGCAGTTTGACGGTCTCGCCCTTGCCTGCGCCCTCTATGCCGTTGATCAATAAGATGATCTGCCGACCGGCCTGCTCGTGCAGGTCTATCTGCGCCTCCAGCAAGGCTTCGCGCAACTCGGGCAAAGCAGCTTCGTAGGTCTCGTCGTCAATGGCATGACCGATTTCAGCGGATTCAAACATGCACAACTCCTGATTGCGGATGGCTCAGAGAACGCCCGGTGGACAACCCTCAGTGAGCATTCTGACCACCGATTGCGGGCATCGGTCAATCGGCGCAGCAGTGATCGCACTTTTATCCTCGCACACGGCTAAAATGCGCCCACTGCCACCGCTGAGCCTGACATGACCATTACCCGCCACGCCCGGATAGACTGGGACGAACAAGGCAACCCGCGTTCCCGCGATTTCTCCGATGTCTACTTTTCCACCGAGTCCGGTCTGGACGAAACGCGCCATGTGTTTCTGGTCCAGAACGACCTGCGTCGGCGTTTCAGCGAGCTGCCGGAGGACGGCAGGCTGATCATTGGTGAAACCGGATTCGGCACCGGGCTGAATTTCCTCTGTGCCTGGCAGTTGTTCGACGAGTGCGCGCCCGCCAATGCGCGCCTGCAGTTCGTCAGCGTCGAGAAATACCCGCTGAGCCGCGCCGACCTGCAGCGTGCCCTGGCGTTGTGGCCAGAGCTGTCGCCGTTCGCGGGTCAATTGCTCGATCAATATGTGGCTGTGCATGAAGGTTTTCAGCGTCTGGCATTCGATGACGGCCGCGTGACCCTGACCCTGCTGATTGGTGACGCGCTGCAGATGCTGCCGCAGCTGGACGGACAGGTTGATGCGTGGTTTCTCGACGGGTTTGCGCCAGCGAAAAACCCGGAAATGTGGACACCCGAACTGTTTGCCGAACTGGCGCGCCTGTCTGCACCGAGCGCCACGATAGGCACGTTTACCAGCACCGGCTGGGTGCGGCGCTCGCTGAACGCAGCAGGCTTCAAAATGAAGCGGGTGCCGGGCATCGGTCATAAATGGGAAGTGCTGCGCGGCGCGTTTATCGCCTGGCCTGAAGATGCTGCACCCTCTCCTGCCGCCAAACCCTGGTTCGCCCGCCCCGCTCCGATTAGCGGCGAGCGCAAGGCGCTGGTGATCGGCGCAGGGCTGGCAGGCTGCGCCACCGCACAGAGCCTGGCGCAGCGGGGTTGGCAGGTCACCCTGCTGGAGCGCCACGCCGCACCCGCGCAGGAAGCCTCCGGCAACCCGCAGGGCGTGCTGTACCTGAAGTTATCGGCGCATGGCACAGCGCTTTCACAGTTGATCCTCAGTGGTTTTGGCCACACGCGAAGGCTGCTTGAACGCTTGCAGCGCGGTGTCGACTGGGACGCTTGCGGGGTGCTGCAACTGACCTTCGATGACAAGGAAGCGCTGCGTCAGAAACAGCTGGCCGATGCCTTCCCCGAATCACTCCTGCACCTGCTCGACCAACCGGCAGCCGAGGCGCAAAGCGGCGTTGCGCTGAACAGTGGCGGGCTGTTTTACCCCGAGGGCGGCTGGGTTCATCCGCCTGCGCTGTGTCACGCACAGGCCGCGCACGCCAATATCCGTCTGATCGCTCATCAGCAGGCATTGGAGCTGAGACGCGTCGATGATCAGTGGCAGGTCTGGAGTGACGAACAGTTGATCGACAGTGCTCCGGTCGTCGTGCTGGCCGGGGCGGCGGATATCAAGCAGTTTTCGCAGAGCGCCGATTTACCGCTCAAACGCATCCGCGGGCAGATCACCCGTTTGCCGCAGACTCAGGCCAGCGCGGCATTGCGCAGTGTGGTGTGCGCCGAAGGTTATGTCGCGCCCGCGCGTCTGGGCGAACATACACTGGGTGCCAGTTTCGATTTCAACAGTACTGATCTGACCCCCAACCTGGCCGATCATCTGGACAATCTGGGGCTGTTGCGGGAGATTTCAGAAGACCTCACTTCGCGCCTCGAGACCGCCGATTTGTCGCCCGAGCAGTTGCAGGGTCGCGCAGCCTTTCGCTGTACCAGCCCGGATTACCTGCCCATCGTCGGGCCGCTGGCCGATCGCGAAGCATTCCTTCAGGCCTATGCTGCCCTGGGCAAGGACGCGCGCCAGGTGCCCAACATCGCCTGCCCGTGGCTGGACGGCCTGTACGTCAACAGCGGCCACGGTTCGCGCGGGCTGATCACCGCGCCGCTGTGTGGCGAACTGATCGCCGCCTGGCTCGATAACGAACCTCTGCCCTTGCCGCGTAGCGTTGCCGAAGCCTGTCACCCTAACCGGTTTGCCCTGCGCGGGCTGATTCGCGGCGGCGGGAAGTAGCTTTATGATTGTCGTTCGGGAATGCAGGTCGCGACGCTCTGCGTAGCAAAGAGGACGCAGAGCGTCCTGAACGGCATGACGACGCGGAGCGTCGCACGATAGCTGATATCTGGTCGCGACGCGCTTGCGCTCAGGCGCTACTCTTTTAACTCAGTCAGAACCATTGAGCCGCTCATGCTGCAAGTGCGAAACGTATTCAAGCGCTACACCACGGCACAGGGGCCGCTGAATGTATTAAAGGGCGTGGACCTGCACCTGACACAGGGCGAAAGCCTGGCGTTGATGGGCGAATCCGGCAGTGGCAAAAGCACCTTGCTGCATCTGGTCGCGGGCCTTGATCAGGTCGATGACGGCAGCATCGAGGTTGCCGGCCAACGCCTGGACCTGATGAACGAAAGCCAGCTGGCGAACTGGCGGCGGACTGAAATCGGTCTGGTGTTTCAGCAGTTCAACCTGATCGGCAGCCTGAAAATCGCTGACAATCTGGCGTTCCAGGCACGACTGGCCGGGCGATTCGATGCGCTCTGGCAGGCGCGCCTGATCGAGCGTCTGGGTCTGGGCACGCTGCTGAATCGCTATCCCGAGCAACTGTCCGGCGGACAACAGCAGCGGGTAGCGATAGGTCGCGCCCTCGCTTCACGGCCCAGCCTGCTGCTGGCTGACGAGCCCACCGGCAATCTCGACGAGACCACCAGCGACGAAGTGCTGCAACTGCTGCTGGATGTGCTCGCCGACAGCCCCACTAGCCTGTTGATGGTCACCCACAGCCCGCGGGTCGCTGACCGACTGGCGCGCAAAGTGGTGCTGCATCTCGGTCGTCTGGCTGTCGAAGGCGAGCGCTGATGCGGGTTTTCTACTGGACGCTGCGCGCATTGCTGAGCCACTGGCGACGTCACCCCGTGCAGTTTTTCAGCGTGCTGACCGGCCTGTGGCTGGCCACCGCACTGCTGACCGGCGTGCAGGCGCTCAATAGTCAGGCACGGGAAAGCTACCAGCGCGCCAGCCAGCTGATTGGCGGCGAGCCGCAGACCCGTATCGCCGCCAGCAGCGGCGGGCTGTTCCCGCAGGCATTGTTTATCGAGTTGCGCCGCGAAGGCTGGCCCGTATCGCCCATGCTGCAAGGCCGTATCGTGCTTCAAGGGCGCGAAGACCGTCGCCTGCAACTGATGGGTATCGAGCCAGTGACCTTGCCGACCGGCTCGGCACTGGCCGGGCAGACGCTGAACGCCGAACAGGTCGTGGACTTCCTCACGCCGCCGGGCATGACATGGATTGCGCCGCAGACCCTGCAAGCGCTGGGGCTCGAAGAAGGCCAGCAACCGTTGACCGAAACCGGTGTTCCGCTGCCCCCCTTGCACGCTAAACCCGATATGGCGCCCGGCGTTTTGCTGACTGACATAGGCTTTGCGCAACCGTTATTGAGCCAGCCGGGGCAATTGTCCGGAATGCTGCTGGCCAAGGATTTTGCCAGGCAAAACCCTGCGCTACCGGCAGCCCTGAATGACCTGCTGGTGATCAAGAAAAGCGGCGAAGAAAACAATCTGGAGCGCCTCACCGAAAGCTTCCACCTGAATCTGAACGCACTTGGGGTGCTGTCCTTCATCGTCGGCCTGTTAATTGTCCACGCGGCCATTGGCCTGGCCCTTGAACAGCGCCGTGGGCTGTTGCGTAACTTGCGTGCCTGTGGCGTCAGCGCACGCCTGTTGATAGCTGCCCTGGGCGTAGAGTTGGGCGCACTGGCTCTGTTGGGCGGTATTTTCGGCGTGGTCAGCGGCTATACGCTGGCCAGCCTGTTATTGCCGGATGTCGCGGCCAGTCTGCGCGGCTTGTACGGCGCGGAGGTCGCCGGCCAGTTGAACCTCAGTCTGTGGTGGTGGCTGAGCGGTATCGGCCTGAGTCTGCTTGGCGCGTTGCTGGCCGGTGCCAATAGCCTGTTGCGGGCTGCGCGCCTGCCGTTGCTGGCACTGGCCGATGCCCAGGCATGGCAGCAAGCGCATGCGCGATGGTTGCAGCGCCAGGCGTGGGTGGCGCTGCTGGGCGCGTTGGTGGGGGTGAGCGCGCTGTTATTCGGCACCAGTCTGATGCTGGGGTTTGTGATGATGTCCGCCCTGCTGCTCAGTGCCGCGCTAGCCCTGCCGGTTTTGCTGGACACCATGCTTGGCGGTCTGTTGACGCGCAGCCGCTCGGTGCTCGGGCAGTGGTTTCTGGCGGATTGCCGTCAACAGTTGCCCGCCCTGAGTCTGGCGCTGATGGCCCTGCTGCTGGCGATGGCCGCGAACATCGGCGCAGGCAGCATGACGTCGGGTTTTCGTCAGACGTTCAACAGTTGGCTGGAGCAACGCCTGACCGCCGAACTGTATGTCAGCCCGCAGAATCCGGAGCAGGCCGGGCCGCTGAACACCTGGCTGAGCCAGCAACAGGCTATCCGCGCCGTGCTGCCCAACTGGCAAGTGCCGGTGCAAGTCCAGGGCTGGCCTGCGGACCTGTTTGGCGTGATCGATCACGACACCTATCGCCAGCACTGGGCGTTGCTGGAATCCGTCGCCGGTGATCCGTGGAATCTGTTGCGCGATGAAGACACAGTCATGCTCAGCGAACAATTGGCCCGCCGCCTTCAACTGGAGTTGGAAGATACGCTGAACATCCCGGTGCCCACTGGCAAGTGGACCCCGCGCATCGTCGGGATCTATGCCGACTATGGCAACCCCAAGGGCCATCTGCTGGTCAATGCCCGGCACCTGCTCGCCCACTGGCCGCAATCGATGCCGGTGCGTTTCAACCTGAGAGTCGATCAGGCAGCAATCCCGTCGCTGGTCACCCGGCTGCAAGCGCGTTTCAAGCTGGACGACAATCACATCATCGATCAAAGCCAGCTCAAGGGCTGGTCGAGCCAGGTCTTTGAACGTACGTTTGCCGCCACTGCCGCACTCAACAGCCTGACACTGGGCGTGGCTGGCGTGGCGCTGTTCATCAGCCTGCTGACCCAGAGCCAGAGCCGCCTCGGGCAGCTCGCCCCATTGTGGGCGCTGGGTGTCACGCGACGGCAACTGATGCTGCTCAACCTGGGACAGACCTGGCTGCTAGCGGTCCTGACACTGGTGCTCGCGCTACCACTGGGGCTGTTACTGGCCTGGTGCCTGGATGCGGTGATCAACGTTCGCGCCTTTGGCTGGCGCCTGCCGCTTCAGGTGTTCCCGCTGCAACTTATGCACTTGATGGCACTGGCGATGCTGGCGACTTTGCTGGCCTCGGCCTGGCCGCTGCTGAAGTTGTATCGCAGCCGTCCAGCGGATCTAATCAGGACATTCGCCAATGAACAGTAAATGGCTGATGCCGCTGGTCGTCGCAGCGCTGCTCACCGCCTGCGACGACAAACCGCAGCCTGAAAGCGGTTTCGCCGGTCTGGGCAATACGGCCGACAGCTATGCGCAGGTGACACCCGGCAAGGTCTTTTCATTCCCGCAGGACCACGGCCAGCACCCCGGCTTTCGTATCGAGTGGTGGTACATCACCGCAACCCTCAAGGACGACGCGGGCCAGCAGTTCGGCGTGCAGTGGACGTTGTTTCGCAATGCCCTGCGACCCGGCCAACAGACCGGCAGCGGGTGGAATGACGGCACGATCTGGCTGGGCCATGCAGCGGCGACTTCAAGCAGCGGCCATTACGTGGCAGAGCGTTACGCACGGGGTGGAGTCGGCCAGGCAAACGTGACGTCGGTGCCCTTCTCGGCGTGGATCGACGATTGGGCATTCACCAGCACTGCTCAAACCGGAGACCCGCTCGCATCGATGCAACTCAAGGCCAGCGGCAAGGACTTCCGCTACAACCTGCACCTGACCTCCAGTAAGCCGCTGGTGTTGCAGGGCGAACAAGGCTACAGCCAGAAATCGGAAGCGGGCCAGGCGTCGTACTACTACAGCCAGCCTTTCTTCGACGCCGAAGGCAGTGTGCTAATTGAAGGAAAAACCTATCAGGTCACCGGTAACGCCTGGCTGGACCGGGAGTGGAGCAGCCAGCCACTGACCGCCAATCAGAGCGGCTGGGACTGGTTCTCGCTGCAACTGGCAGGCGGCGACCGCTTGATGCTTTACCGCATCCGCCACAAGGACGGCACACCCTACCTGACCGGCAACTGGATCAGCGCCGATGGCACGACAAGTTTGCTGCACGCCAATGAAATCGGCCTTGAACCACTCACGGAGACCTCAATAGGCGAGCATCAGGTACCGACCCGTTGGGCAATCAAAATTCCCGGCAGGAACCTGAACATCACCACCGAAGCGCTGAATTCCAAGGCCTGGATGGGCACCAGTATTCCCTACTGGGAAGGCCCGGTGAGGTTCAGCGGTAGCCAGGAGGGAGTCGGGTATCTGGAGATGACGGGCTATTGATACCCGTCTCTTCTCCTTGCGGACATCAACTAATCAATCAAGAAGTTGACGGTTACAGAGCGCCCTCGTTCATCACCCTGCGGCAGGCGTACTACCAGCCTGACCAGTGGCGTGCCCCGCTCATCTGCCTTGATGACAAATGCCAAGTTTTCCAGGGTCTGCGTGGGGTCGGCGCAGGTCAATTTAACCTGCGCGTCCTGCTGTTCTGCAATATAAACGCACGGTTGTTCCGGATAGAAGCCATGGCCGGCTTCCTGCGCCCATCTGCGCGTTAACTCCGCATCGAAACAACTCACCATTACGGCCTCGCCATCGTACACGATGTGTTCATTAGCCATGCCGGCTTCGAATACGGTAGCTGTTGGCAGGAGCGCCCCGTCCAAGAGATCTTCTGAAGGACTGACGCTATAGCAGTAAGAGCCGTTCTCACCTTTTTGATGATGGATACAAAGCGAAAAAACAGGCAGTGTCACCGTATAGGGGGAGCCGTTGATATTGATGTCAGACCAGGCACCGCTGCGGCTTTTCACCTCGATAGTCACGGTAGGGCGAGAGCGGAAATATGCCAGCGTATAGACGAAGCCATCATGGTAAACGGCCTGAATATTATCAGCCGTCAGCGAACCCTGCTCAAGTGTATGCTCTTGATTGTCGATCGTCAGGTACCTCACCGGACCACGTGCAATGCACTGATTGACACAGGTAACCACCGGAAACATGACAGAGCGAGTATCAATTCCGGTCCCCATGCAAGTCACACGATCATCGGTCGCCATGACCGTCTTATAGGCATGAGTCACGTTTTTTCTGGACAACTCCATGGACAGAAGGGTTCTCTTTCCATCACTCACGCCTCCTGCAAAGTCGTGAGATCCCCACATGTTTACCCCCCAGGCAGTATTGGGCCATTTGAAATTCGGAACTTGTTCGACGGTCGTACCCGGTAGACGTTGCCAGTCCCAGACCGGCTGGATGCCCTCATACTCTTTGCCATGATGAGTCAGAAAGCAGGTGCCCGCGCCCATGCAATAACCTTTCGGGTTCTCGCCGTTGCCACTTTCTCCACCCACTGTACGAGTGGAAATCGCCTTGGCCCACACACAGTAGTGAGAGCCGATATGGGCCAGATAGTCATTGACCCAAAAAAGACGTCCACCGCTGTAGTATTGGTTGTTTGATTCATCGCCACTTGTGCGTCGAATCAATTCATTGAGTGCTTCTTTGTTGGCAGTATCTGCAAAGGGCAACAGTACTTCAGCCCATTTCGCAATGTGAGCATTGGAAGGAACACCGCGACTGATCGCCCTTCCATTGACGTGGAAATCCATACGGCTGGCGTAGCCCATCCATCCCATACCCTCCACCACAACATTGACCAGTTCAGACAGTGCAGTCGCTGTGAGTGAAAACTCGCTGACCAGCACCACTGCACCTTCAACAATTCTGTTCAACAACTCAGCGCCATAGGATCCTGAGTAAAGCTGCATGCAGTACTGACTACCGTTGAGGGCATTGTGTTGATTGATAGCGTAATCCACGCTTACCCCTTCTCCATGCTCCTTGCCCTCGCGTTCGACTGGCTGGCACAGCCCGGACAGCACATCTGCCGCAGCGCGCAGATACAGTAAACAGCTGCCCTGCCCAGAGTTCTTCCATGCGCTGACACTCCACAGAATCTGAACGGACGCAAAGTCAGCCAGATTGGCGCCAGTCTGGGTGTAGGCATAGGTGTTTGTGGTCTTCATGGCGTAGGGAATGAACTGCTTGATCAGCTCTGAGCCGGTCAAATGTTTGGCGAGCAGCACAGCCGTGCGGCCAGCCTTTTTG
This sequence comes from Pseudomonas amygdali, assembly GCF_002699855.1. Classification (GTDB taxonomy): domain Bacteria; phylum Pseudomonadota; class Gammaproteobacteria; order Pseudomonadales; family Pseudomonadaceae; genus Aquipseudomonas; species Aquipseudomonas amygdali. The sequence continues at coordinate 18,607 of NZ_LKBW01000308.1, forward strand.
GCAAGGCCAATCTGTCGATTCCACCAGCTGATTTTGTAGTCCTGTCTGGCGTAAAAGTTCAGTGCTTCCAGCGCATGAGACAGATAATGCGCAGGCGATGCAGTTGCCTGACTGAAGAGATAGCAGGCGATTCTGAAGGCCCTGTCCAGATGCAGATTGAGCCCACTGATATCCTCGACTGTCGAACCTTGCGCGGGGTAGGTGATGTCTCGAAACTTACCGTCAGAAAAACCGCTCAACCAGGCGTCTATATCCTGCGCAGACGGAATAGACTTGGGTATCTGATCACAAAGACGCGTAAACACCTGCGCGGCACTTGCCAATGCGGCTGGCGAAAAGCCGACATCGAATTCGAGCGTCAGCGGTAATCCGGCCGGAGCCCAAACGTGGTTACGAAAACTGCTGCCAATAGGAACGAACTTTTTCTGGGCGTCATCCTTTTCTCCAGCGCGTAGCAGCTCTCCTCTGTTGTTAATCATCTCGCTCAAATAGGCAGGCCACCAATATCTGCCCAAACGCTCAGTCGGGACATGACATTGAACGGTCTGGTAGAGGTCGCCTGTCGACTTGTTGAGAAGATTACACGTGATAGTCGTACCTTCAGGCAACGCGCCTACCGCGTTGACTGTATATAGATCCGACCACTGATTGAAACGGCATGCGGTGGTGAGCGCAACACGATCAGGCGCTGAATCTGTCCATATTTTATTCAAGTAACTGCTGTGCTCGGTCTTGAATGTCCCATCGGTCTGCCGGACGCCTGCACGTAGGTGCACGGCCGTAGCGTTGATGTAATCTGCGAAAGCTTTCGTCCACTCGTACTGCCCCACTGCAGGCGTCGGAGAGAACCGAACGGTTTCTACCGGTTCTCCCCTTGCGGTATTGATAAGAGTGATCTGTAGATTCTCCCCCGCGATCAGATCCCGCTCAGAGTTTATTTCCCTCATCGAAACCCAAGTGTTTGCGTCCATTGCACTATCCCGTCCTGGTAGCAGCAGGTGCTATTTGGCTGAATCATGCGCTGCCTGGGCATTGAACCATCACTAGCAATCTTGATAGGTCCAGTCGCACCCGCCGGGCTGCAGCAAGGGATATATCTCAAACGCTTATAACTTTTTGATCTAAAACTACCATGCCCGCACTGGGTCAGTTTCTGGGTGACTGCACTTTCTCAGTCACCTCCCCAACGGAAACCCGGTAAGTACTTATGTGCGGATTAGCAGGTGAATTACGTTTCGACCATCAACCAGCGGACCTGGCCGCTGTTGAGCGCATTACCCATGAGCTGGCGCCTCGCGGCCCGGATGCGTGGGGGTTTCACAGCCAGGGGCCGGTTGCCCTTGGTCATCGCCGTCTGAAAATCATGGACCTGTCGGATGGCTCGGCGCAGCCGATGATCGACAGTCACCTGGGCCTGTCCATGGCCTTCAACGGTGCGATTTATAACTTCCCGGAATTGCGTGCCGAGTTGGAAAGCCTTGGCTATCAGTTCCATTCCGGTGGCGACACCGAGGTGTTGCTCAAGGGCTATCACGCCTGGGGCGCAGACATGCTGCCCAAGCTCAATGGCATGTTCGCCTTCGCCATCTGGGAGCGTGACAGCAAGCAGCTGTTCATCGCCCGTGACCGCCTCGGCGTAAAGCCGTTGTACCTGTCGAAAACCGACAAGCGCCTGCGCTTCGCGTCTTCGCTGCCTGCCCTGCTCAAGGGTGGTGATATCAGCGGAATGCTTGATCCGGTGGCGCTCAACCATTACCTCAACTTCCACGCCGTGGTGCCTGCCCCGCGCACGCTGCTGGCGGGCGTCGAGAAGTTGCCGCCAGCCAGCTGGATGCGCATCGACGCCAGCGGCAAGGTCGAGCAGAAAGTCTGGTGGACCCTGCCTTACGGTCCTCATGAAGACGAGAAAAACCTCACGCTCGAAGACTGGCGCGACCGCGTATTGGACAGCACCCGTGAAGCAGTGGCGATTCGTCAGCGTGCCGCGGTAGACGTCGGCGTGCTGCTTTCCGGCGGTGTCGACTCCAGCATGCTGGTCGGCCTGTTGCGTGAAGTGGGGGTAGAAGACCTGTCGACCTTCTCTATCGGCTTTCAGGATGCCGGTGGCGAGCGTGGCGACGAATTTCAGTATTCCGACTTGATCGCCAAGCATTACGGCACACGCCACCACCAGTTGCGTATTCAGGAAAGCGAGATCATCGAACAGCTGCCTGCGGCGTTCCGCGCCATGAGCGAGCCGATGGTCAGCCACGATTGCATCGCCTTCTACCTGCTGTCGCGTGAAGTGTCCAAGCATTGCAAGGTGGTACAGAGCGGCCAGGGCGCTGACGAACTGTTTGCCGGTTACCACTGGTACCCACAAGTAGACGGCGCGAGCGACCCGGTTGCGGCCTACCGCGATGCGTTTGTCGACCGCAGCTATGCGGAATATGCCGAGACGGTGCAGCCGAAGTGGCGCACAGCCAACGACGCAGCCGGTGATTTCGTTCGCGATCATTTCGCCCAGCACGGCGCCAGCGCCGCGGTCGACAAGGCGTTGCGCCTGGACAGTACGGTGATGCTGGTCGATGACCCGGTCAAGCGTGTCGACAACATGACCATGGCCTGGGGACTGGAAGCGCGTACGCCGTTCCTTGACTACCGTCTGGTCGAACTGTCGGCTCGCATCCCAGGTAAATTCAAGCTGCCCGACGGTGGCAAACAGGTGCTGAAAGAAGCCGCGCGTATGGTCATTCCTTCGGAAGTGATCGACCGCAAGAAGGGCTACTTCCCGGTTCCCGGCCTCAAGCACTTGCAGGGCGACACCCTCAACTGGGTGCGTGAACTGTTGACCGACTCCAGTCAGGACCGCGGCCTGTTCAATCCGGCCATGGTCGATAAGTTGCTGACCAACCCAGAGGGCCAGCTCACGCCATTGCGCGGCTCCAAGCTGTGGCAACTGGCAGCGCTGAACCTGTGGCTCAGCGAACAAGGACTGTGATTGATGAAACAGAACGCGACGACTTATAGCCAGCGCTTGTTGCGTGGCCAGTCGCCCTCGTACGAACGTCTGCAAGCGCGTCTTGCCGAAGATGGCAGCCAGATAGACGCAGAGCCTTTGGCGCTGCATTGTGGCTGGGGTCGCTTGCTGATCGGTCACACTTACCCTGATCCGGCAGCACTGGCCCAGGACCTGCTCAACGAAAAGCCCGGCGAGCGTGACATTGCCTTGTATGTGGCGGCGCCGCAGCAGGTATTGGCGCAATCGCCGCAGCAGTTGTTTCTCGACCCGTCGGACACGCTTCGTCTGTGGTTCAGCGACTACCGACCGGCGCACCGGGTGTTTCGCGGGTATCGCATCCGCCGGGCGCATAACGAAGCGGACTGGCAAGCCATCAATAACCTGTATCTGGCACGCGGCATGTTGCCCATCGACCCGGCCCTGCTCACGCCGCGTCATGAAGGTGGCCCGGTATATTGGGTGGCCGAAGATGAGGGCAGCAACACGATCATCGGCAGCGTCATGGGCCTTGATCATCAGAAAGCCTTCAATGATCCGGAAAAAGGCAGCAGCCTCTGGTGCCTGGCGGTTGACCCGCAATGCACACGTCCCGGCGTGGGTGAAGTGCTGGTGCGGCATTTGATCGAGCACTTCATGAGCCGCGGTCTGAGCTACCTTGATCTGTCGGTGTTGCATGACAACGATCAGGCCAAGGCGCTGTACGCCAAGCTGAATTTCCGTAACCTGCCGACCTTCGCCATCAAGCGCAAGAACGGCATCAACGAGTCGTTGTTCCTCGGCCCCGGTCCGCAGGCGGATTTCAATCCATATGCGCGAATCATCGTTGAGGAAGCCCATCGTCGTGGCATTGACGTACAGGTGGATGACGCGGATGCCGGCCTGTTTACCCTTAGCTATGGTGGTCGGCGGATCCGCTGCCGCGAGTCGTTGAGCGATCTGACCAGCGCGGTGAGCATGACCCTGTGTCAGGACAAAAGCCTGACCCATCGAGCGTTGAAGGCTGCAGGCCTGCGCTTGCCCGCACAGCAGCGGGCAGGCAGTGCAGACGACAACCTTGCGTTTCTTGAAGAGCACGGGCAAATCGTGGTCAAGCCGCTGGATGGCGAGCAAGGCCAGGGTGTCGCCGTCGATCTGCGGACCATCGAAGACGTTCAGAGCGCTATCGAACAGGCCCGTCAGTTCGACACGCGCGTCATTCTGGAAAGCTTTCATGAAGGCCTCGACCTGCGCATCGTGGTGATCGGCTTTCAGGTGGTGGCTGCAGCGATCCGTCGTCCGGCTGAGGTCATTGGTGATGGACGCCATACCATCAAACAGTTGATCGAGGCCCAGAGCCGTCGCCGTGCCGCCGCGACTGATGGCGAAAGCCGTATTCCGATGGACCAGGAGACCGAGCGCACAGTGCGCGAGGCCGGTTTTGAGTATGCCGATATCCTGCCGATGGATCAGCGTCTGGCCGTGCGCCGCGCTGCAAACTTGCACACCGGTGGCTGCCTTGAAGATGTCACGGCCATTCTGCACCCGGTGCTCAGCGATGCAGCAGTACGTGCAGCCCGGGCTCTGGACATCCCGGTCGTCGGCCTGGACCTGATGGTGCCGGCCGCCGATCAGCCCGAGTACGTGTTCATCGAAGCCAATGAACGCGTGGGCCTTGCCAACCATGAACCACAACCCACCGCCGAACGTTTCGTCGATCTGTTGTTTCCGCACAGCCTGCCTGTGCATATCTGATCGCAGTTGCGGACACAGGCTGCAAAAGGGCTATCAGCCCTTGCGGCCTTGTGGCTTGCAACTGTTCCATAAGGAGCATCCATGACCCCTGCAAATATCCCCGATCCGGATCTGAAATACCTGCAGAAAGTTTTGTTGGAAATGCTCGCGATTCCAAGCCCGACCGGTTTTACCGACACTATCGTGCGTTACGTGGCCGAGCGTCTTGAAGAACTGGGCATCCCATTCGAACTGACCCGCCGCGGCACGATCCGCGCCACCCTCAAGGGCAAGCAGAATAGCCCTGACCGTGCGGTATCGGCGCACCTGGACACCATCGGTGCCAGCGTTCGGGAAGTCAAAGACAACGGCCGCCTGGCACTGGCGGCAGTCGGTTGCTGGTCAAGCCGGTTTGCAGAGGGCAGCCGTGTCAGTGTATTCACCGACACGGGCGTGATTCGTGGCAGCGTTCTGCCGTTGATGGCGTCCGGTCATGCGTTCAATACCGCCGTCGACGAGATGCCGATCAGTTGGGACCACGTCGAGCTGCGTCTGGATGCCTATTGCACCACACGTGCCGACTGCGAATCGCTGGGCATCGGTATCGGCGACTTTGTGGCTTTCGACCCGCTGCCGGAGTTCACCGAGAGCGGTCACATCAGTGCACGCCATCTGGATGACAAGGCCGGTGTCGCGGCGCTGCTTGCGGCTCTGAAATCCATTGTCGACAGCGGTGCAGAGCCGTTGATCGATTGCCACCCGCTGTTCACCATCACCGAAGAAACCGGTACGGGCGCAGCGGGCGTACTGCCTTGGGACGTGAGCGAGTTCGTCGGTATCGACATCGCGCCGGTTGCACCGGGCCAGCACTCCAGCGAGCACGCGGTGAGCGTGGCGATGCAGGACTCGGGCGGTCCGTACGACTACCATCTGTCCCGCCACTTGCTGCGTCTGGGCGTAGAGAACGAACTGCCGGTACGCCGTGACCTGTTTCGCTATTACTACAGCGATGCGCATTCGGCAGTGACGTCAGGGCACGACATACGCACGGCCCTGCTGGCCTTCGGCTGCGACGCGACTCACGGTTATGAGCGCACGCACATCGATAGCCTGGCAGCGCTGAGCAAACTGCTGGGTGCTTACATATTGAGCCCACCTGTGTTCGCCAGCGATGCCAAACCGGCCCAGAGTTCACTGGAGCGGTTCAGCCATCAGATCGAACATGATGCGCAGATGGAATCCGACACCCGTGTGCCACCGGTCGACAGCCTGATCGGGCAGAATCGCGAGGAAAGTTGAGGGCCTGTGAATTGCGGTGCCTGGCACCGCAGTTCTATCATCGCTGCTCATCGACACGAGAACCGTCATGCTGATCCCCTACGACCAACTGGAACCCGACACCCTCACCCGCCTGATCGAGGATTTCGTCACCCGTGAGGGCACCGATAACGGCGACGAAACACCGCTGCAAACCCGCGTGTTGCGTGTGCGACATGCGCTGACCAAAGGCCAGGCGGTAATCTTTTTCGATCTTGAGAGTCAGCAATGTCAGTTGATGCTCAAGCACGATGTGCCCAAGGAGTTTTTTGAATAACCTTGGGCGGGCCTGAATCGGGTTTTCAATGAGGCGAACAACGTCGCCTATTGAAGCGGCGTTGTCGCTTGTTGCGAAAGTTTGTAGACCTCGGCTCGGTGAACCTTGAGGGAGTATCAGTTTTTTTGTGTTCGGGCTGGTTAGGGCCTGCCGTCAGGCAGGCCCTTGTTTTACCAGCTCGG
>NZ_LKBW01000309.1 GCF_002699855.1 Pseudomonas amygdali
GGGGGGAATAGAGAAAACGGACAAAATCGTACGCTAAGCATTCGGCCTGCATGGTTGAGGTCACACATGCCCCATGACCGAAACTTCTGGGATTCTGGCTTACACCTACAGGCAAGAAAAAACCCGCGTTGGCCTAAGCCGCTGCGGGTTTCCTCCCCAGTCAAAAAGGTCTATTAGAACCAATCTTTCCAGTGGTCACGGATGAAATCGTAGAAGGCGCGGGCCAACATACGAATCACCAGATCTTTCAGTGCATTCAGCCAAGGCTTCATACTTAAGGTCTCTGAATTCGACCTTACCTTCCGGCGTTTTTCCGGGACACATAGCGCCGTTAGAGCACGTCAATGCTTCCAGTGAGGTTCAGCCGGTTGATGGGCCTCAGGTTTCACCCGCGCGGCTTCCTAGGTCCGCGCCCTTGGTCCGAAATCGTTAAAGCAACCGACCCACATCACGTTTCACAATTGACAGCCGCATCTTAGCGAGGCGCTAATAGATACGCCATTACAAAATTTACTCCAGAAAGCCGCTTGAAGGCTTTGGCTAGCCTCCGACCTGATCACAATTGACAGCCGCATCTTAGCGAGGCGCTAATAGATACGCCATTACAAAATTTACTCCAGAAAGCCGCTTGAAGGCTTTGGCTAGCCTCCGACCTGTTTATTTCCCTTGAAATTGCTGGGTGTTTCATCAAAAAAGAGTTGCAATCATAATTTACCTTTGTAAACATAAATGCACGTCAATGCTTCCAGTGATACCGGCAGATAGGCCCCCTAACCGATTTGCCAACAAAAAACCGCCTTTCCTGGGCGGTTTTTTTGTGCGTTACATTTGGTGAGCCTGTTTAGGTTTGTCCGTTGGAGTACACCCTTGCCAGACGTCAGGCGAACCACACGCCCTGCGTCAGAGTAGAGCCGCCTTCTGCATTTCCTGACGGTTCGGCGTCAACACCAGAGGTCATGACTGATCACCTTGTAAGGCGTTAGGGCGAGGATCATGAGCGGATAAAAGGATCAATGTGCACTGCCGTCGTTGATGTGAAGCGGGTTGGACCTGCNAACACCAGAGGTCATGACTGATCACCTTGTAAGGCGTTAGGGCGAGGATCATGAGCGGATAAAAGGATCAATGTGCACTGCCGTCGTTGATGTGAAGCGGGTTGGACCTGCGTGAGGGATACCTGAAAAATCGTATGGGAAATTCAGTCCCGATTAGCGAACATGAACCGCCCCGGGTTTCTCGGAGACCCTTTTGTTTGAGTCATGCCACCTGGGCAGACTCGGTGAGTTGCTGATAATAGATTGCTTCTGCCTCGACCGGTGGAATGTGACCGATTGGCTCCAGCAGGCGGTGGTGATTGAACCAGTCCACCCATTTCAGCGTTTCCAGCTCCACCGCCCCCCGTGTGGGCCAAGAGCGTCGATGAATCACTTCAGCCTTGTAAAGACCGTTGATGGTCTCAGCCAAAGCATTGTCGTAAGAGTCACCGACACTCCCGACGGATGGCTCAATCCCGGCTTCGACAAGACGCTCGGTATAGCGAATTGACACGTACTGCACGCCACGGTCACTGTGGTGAATGAGTCCACCCTGCTTGACTGGGCGACGGGCGTAAAGGGCTTGCTCCAGTGCATCGAGTACAAAATCGGTACGCGCTGAACTGGACACCTTCCAACCGACGATGAATCGGGCAAAGACATCAATGATGAAGGCCACGTAAACAAAACCCTGCCAGGTACTGACGTAGGTAAAGTCCGATACCCACAGGGCGTTCGGGCACTCAGCCACAAACTGACGGTTGACATGATCCCGCGGGCATGACCTGGCTTGGTCGCTGACCGTCGTCTTGACGGGCTTGCCGCGTACCACGCCTTGCAGGCCCAGCTCTCCCATCAGGCGTTGCACCGTACAGCGGGCGACTTGCTGACCTTCACGCAGCAACTGCCGCCAGACCTTGCGCACGCCATATACCTGGAAGTGCTCATCCCAGACTCGCTGGATGTGCTCACCCAGTTCCTGGTCACGCTGCGCACGTGCTGACTGCTGGCTGGGGTCAGCCTGCTGAGCAGCGTACCGGTAGTACGTCGACGGGGCGATTGGCAACACCTTGCAAATCGGCTCGACCCCGTAAGACTGGCGGTGCTCATCAATAAACGTCTTCATCGTTTGAACGGGCGGTCGAGCTCCGCCTGGGCAAAATAGGCTGAGGCCTTACGCAAGATCTCGTTAGCTTGACGCAACTGACGGTTCTCACGCTCCAACAGCTTGATTCGCTCACGTTCGACTGTGCTCAGCCCATCACGCTGGCCGCTGTTGCGCTCAGATTGGCGAACCCACAGCCGTAATGTCTCGGGCGTGCAGCCGATCTTGGGGGCAATGGCACTGATGGCGGCCCACTGCGACTCGTACTCAGGAAGGTGTTCGAAAACCATCCTGATGGCCCGCTCACGGACCTCTGGGGAATACTTCGGTAGTTTTTTCATCGCTCCATCCTCTCAAAGGTTGGAGTCTCCGAGAAACCCGGGGCGGTTCACTTCCATTGGTCCAGAGGGCCTTCGATGCTGCCACAGCCCGCCAGAATCAGCGCCAGCCCCAGGCACCTGAACATGCAGAAATGGCGTGGCCGGGTCGGCATGTGCCTGGTGGCGAGCCTTTCGGTTCTGGCGGGCATGACCGACGCCATCGGTTTCATGGCGACCGGCGACTTCGTTTCGTTCATGAGTGGCAACACCACCCGGCTTGCCGTCGCCATCAGTGCCGGCGACCTGAGCGTGACCCTTCGCCTGGCACTCGCCATCTTCGCCTTTATTGCCGGCAATGCGCTGGGCGTCGTCGTTGCACGGCTTGGCGGCCGGCGCGCCCTGCCCCTGCTGCTGGGGATCGCCACGCTGCTGTGCGCCGCAGCCGCATGGCCGCTGGAAAGCAATATGCTCGCACTGATCTGGGCCATTCTGGCAATGGGCATGCTTAACGCCGCCGTGGAACAGGTCAACGGGCTGCCGGTCGGCCTGACCTACGTAACCGGCGCGTTGTCGCGTTTCGGGCGTGGCCTGGGCCGCTGGATACTGGGCGAGCGCCGGGATGGCTGGCGCGTGCAACTGGTGCCGTGGGTTGGCATGTTCATCGGGGCGGTCATCGGCGCACTGCTTGAACAACGCCTGGGGCTTAATGCCCTGTTGATCAGCGGTAGCCTGTCGGCATTGCTGGGGCTGGTTTCATTGAAAATCCCGCATCGCTGGCAACGTCAGTACATGCCTCGCTGAACCCTGCGATTCCCATCTGCTGAAATACGTTTACCATACGCCGCCTTTCATAACCGACCTTCGTCATGACCCCTGAAGCACTCGCCATCCTGCAACAGCATCTACTCGCCGCCCTGAACAACGTTCCGACTGAAACCCGCCGCCTGTTTCATGGCCGTGGTCGCGTATGGCCGGGGCTGGAGCACATTACCGTCGACTGGATGCAGGGCGTGGTGCTGGTCTCACTGTTCAAAGAGCCTCTTGAGCCCGAACTGGCAGCTCTGACGCAGCTGTTGAACGAGTTGATCGAAACGCCGCAGTGGCAACAAAGTCAGGCCCATACCCTGTTGTTGCAACACCGCTATTTGCCGCAAAGCACTACACAATGGCTGACCGGCGAGGTGGTCGATGAATGGGTGATCACCGAAAATGGCCTGCGTTATAAAGTCGATTTCGGCAAGAAGCAGAACAGCGGTCTGTTTCTGGACATGCGCTATGGCCGCGAATGGGTGCAGGCCCAGGCAAAGGGCAAGCGCATCCTGAACCTGTTCGCCTACACCTGCGGCTTCTCGGTCGCCGCCCTTGCCGGTGGTGCAGACCATGTAGTGAACCTGGACATGGCCCGCGCGGCATTGAATCGCGGTCGTGAGAATCACCGGCTCAATGATCAGGATCTGAGCCGGGTGACCTTTCTCGGGCACGACCTGTTCAAGTCATGGGCCAAAGTCACCCGCTCCGGCCCTTACGACCTGATCATCATTGACCCGCCGTCTTTCCAGAAAGGCAGCTTCATGCTCGACAAGGACTACCAGCGAGTCCTGCGCCGTCTGCCAGAGTTGCTGGATGAAGACGGTTCGGTGCTGGCATGCATGAACGATCCGGCGCTGGGGCCGGACTTTCTGATTCAGCACACGGCAATCGAGGCACCGTGCCTGCGCTTCGAGCAACGCCTGGAGAACCCGCCGGAATTCCCGGATGCGCGGGTCGATGGCGGCCTGAAGGCTTTGGTGTTCAAGGCTGAAGGCTTGAGTCGCACAGGGTGGGCGTGAACCCCGTAACGACTTTCAATCAAGCCTTCAAAACAGTGGCCCGTGCTCGGACCGGGTTTGGATCAGACTGAAAACCTCGATACTAGGCGACTCAGATCCACAGCCAGGCGGGACAGCTCCTGACTGGCTGTGGAGGTCTGGCTGGAGGCAGAAGAGCTCTGGACTGACAAATCGCGAATGCTCACCAGGTTCTCATCGACAGAGCGGGCAACATGCGCTTGCTGCTCCGAAGCCGTTGCAATCATCAGGTTGCGCTCATTGATGTGGCTGATCGATGTGGTGATCTCCTTGATTGCAACACCAGCCTGCTGAGCGATCAGCAACGTCGCGTCGGTTTCCGCATTGCTCTGCTTCATCGACTGGACGGCACCGCTGGAGTTTTTCTGAATACCCTGGATCATCTGTTCTATTTCCTGGGTAGACGTCTGAGTACGATGGGCCAGCGCCCTGACCTCATCGGCGACCACGGCAAATCCACGACCCTGTTCACCCGCGCGGGCGGCTTCGATAGCGGCGTTGAGCGCCAGCAGATTGGTCTGCTCGGCAATCGCGCGGATGACATCGACCACCTTGGCGATATCCTGCGCCTGATGGGCCAGTCCTTCTACTTCAACTCCAGTCTTGTCCACTGTGGTACTGAGCTTTTCCAGCGCAGCGATGGTCTGGCCGACGCAATCCTGGCCGGTCTGCGCAGACTTTTCACAGGCTTGCGTGGAGGTCGAAGCAGCGACCGCATTGCGTGCAACTTCTTCAATGGCTGCGGTCATCTGGTTGACCGCCGTGGCGGCCTGCTCGGTTTCCATCGTCTGGCGTTGGATACCTTGCGCGGAGTCCTGAGTGATGGAGCTCATTTCTTCAGCAGCCGACGCCAACAGGCCCGAGGCATCAGAGATGTGCTGAATGGTGCCCTTGAGGCTTGAGAGCATGGTTGCAGTGGCTTTTTGAAGTTCGGTCAGCTCATCGGCCCCGTTGACTTCCACCGTGGTACGCAAGTCGCCCTCGGCGATTTTGCGTGTCGAGTCGAGCAATGCCTGAACGGGTCTGGCGATGCTGCGGGTGAATAAAGTGGCAACAATCAGGGTAATAATCACTGCCAGAACAATAAGTGTAAGGGTGACGGTTAGTCCACTTTCATAGTTTTTGTCTGCTATGGCCCCTGATTGTTCTGCACCCTTGACGTTGACTTCGATCAATTGTTCTATAGATGATTGCAAGGCCTTCGCCTGCGGGCTGGTAATATCACGGATAAATACGAATAGTTCGCTGTCGGATTTGCTTTTGCTAAGTTCAACCAGCTGGTCGATCTTGTCGCTGTAGGCCAGCGCATCGGCTTTGACTTGTTTCCAGACCTGTTCTTCCTGTGGGCTCGACACCAGCGAGCCGTAAGTGTCGGCTGTTTGCAGTAAGGCATTCTTCAATCCGTTCAGCTTATTGACAGACTCCGGCGACTGCCGCTGGTCATCCATCACAAAACGTCGCGCGTCGAGGCGATACAACAGGCCCGCCGTCTCTATGCGTCCAGCCTGTCTGACGCTGGGCAGCCAGTCTGTCTGCAACTGGTCGGCGGACTGGTGTAACCCGTTCATTTTAAAGACTGCGTTCGTGCCAACCCCGGCAAGCAGCAGGCAAATAATGCCGAAGCTGAGAAGCGCCCTCAAGTTCAAACCTATATTTCTTATTGGCATTTTATAGATCCCCTTGCTGTCACAACGGTAGGGCGGGAACCATGCACAAATGATGGCACCCAAACATCACTTTAATGATTTAAAAATAAAAAAACTACTGTTTAGTGCAAAAACTCTTGGCACCACATAACGCTTTTAATAGTGCTTTAAACCCACCAATAGTCAGACTTTTCAGTTGAGACTATGCTTTTAGTATTACTACCTCATCAGGGTAAATCCCGTAACGCTTGATACTCTGTTTATACTGACAAATAACACCCGCAGTGTTACCTCTCTCCATGACCGGAGAGCGGTAACACTGTTAAGCGGATCACGCACTCAAGCGCGAGATCACATCGTTAAGGCCAGCTGAAAGGCCTTTCAGTTCATGGCTGGCGTTCTGGGTACGTTTGACGTTGTCCTGATTGGTCACCGCGATTGCGGTGATTTCAGTCAGGTTGCGCGAAATATCCTCTGCCACAGAAGTCTGCTCTTCGGCAGCAGTCGCTATCTGGCGATTCATGTCGCGAATATTCTCGACTGCCACGGTAATGCGCTGCAGTGTAGCGCCGGCATGCGTAACCTGCTCGACACTCTCTTCGCTGCGCGCCTGACCGCCCTGAATGGCTTGCACCGCGTCGCTTGCGCCGGTCTGCACCGAATTAATGATCTGATTGATCTCGGCCGTGGACACGGCGGTACGTTGTGCCAATGTCCGGACTTCGTCAGCCACCACGGCAAAACCGCGCCCGGCTTCACCTGCACGTGCAGCCTCGATGGCGGCGTTGAGCGCCAGTAGATTGGTCTGATCAGCGATCCCGCGAATCACCTCAAGCACCTTGCCGATACGACCGCTGTCTGTTTCCAGGCGCTGAATGACGTTGGCCGTCGAGGAAATCTCACTGCGCATCCGGGTGATGGTGGCGATGGTCGACTGCATGACTTTCTCACCGTCCTGCGCGCTTTGGTCAGCCTCATCCGCAGCCCGTGCAGCATGTGCCGCATGGCGGGCAACTTCCTGGGCAGTAGCGGACATTTCGGTCATCGCGGTAGCGACCTGATCGGTACGCTCAAATTGCTCGTGAGTGCCCTGAGCCATTAATTCGGCAATGGCATTCAGCTCGCCGCCAGCAGTATCGAGGTCGGTGGTACTGCGCTTGAGGCGACTGAAAGTATCTGCCAGAAAATCACGTAGCGTGTTCGCTGCGACGGCCAGACGGCCGAGTTCGTCCTGGCGCGTCACGTCAACGCGTGCAGCGAACTTGCCTTCACTCAACTGGGCGACGTATTCGATAAGCATGCGAATCGGCGCAACCAGATTGCGATTGACAATCTACAGGGCAAGCAGACCTACCAGCAGCGCAGAAACGAGCATTACAACTGCACCAGTCAGGATCGTGCGGTCGGCTTGCTGACTGATTGCAACCGACTGGGCATCGCTGGACTTGTGCAGTTGATCAACCAGGATGGCCATCTGCTCGCTCGTCGGACGGTCTACGCCTTTGACTGCGGCGTCGCCAGCAGAAGCATCGTTGCCCGCCGCGATGAATGCATCACGGCCAGTGCGATAGGCAGTGCCCAATGTGCGGTGCGCCTGCTGCAGTGCCTGCACCTGGCTTTTCAACGATTGATCGGTGCCTTCCATTTCTGCCAGCAGACCCAACGTACTTTGCACCTTACGTTCCTGCTCTTCGAATTGCCCCCAGAATTTGTCGCGGTCTGCCGATGCCTTGCCGCGCAACAGGACGTTTTTCCACTCCTGGACCTGAACCTTGAATTGCAGGTTGGCCTCATCAACGAACTGCGAGGCACGGACCGGACCTTCAAGAAGACTGCGATAGGACTGCACGTTACCGGACAGGAAGTTGAAACAGGCCAGCGCAATGATCAGCACCAGTACAAGACTGCCGCCAAGCAAGCCAAGGATTTGGAGCCTCAGGGATTTCGACATCATGATGATCTCTTGAGAAAAGCGGGTCTGCGTCAGCACGCAGAATATGACGAGCCTCATCCCTTACGGCCGAGCCAGCCCGGCACGTGTGCTCTATGAGATCATCATCGGCTTGCGCCAATTTTTCTTTAAAAACAGCGACAGTCGGTATAAATGTCAGAAATACGTCAAAAAAAATGCCAAAAATAGAGTAAAAGATCTAATCCGCCTGCCCGAATACCTGACTGGGCCGTCGCAGCGAAGGATCGAAGGGATTGATTCTGGCACTGATGGCCGTGGCTTCACGCTTGAGTAGTTCTACCACGGTCATCAGGCGATCAGGCCCCAAGCGGTCGGAGATAGTTGCCACGCTGAGCGCTGCCACTGCCCGGCCGCTGCGGTCCAGGATCGGCACGGCCAGCCCGGCCATGCCCGGTAGCGCGCCGGTGTTGCGCCCGGCGTAGCCGAGGCGGCGCACGTTTTCGACCTCTGAACGCAGAAACACCTCGTCGTACAGGTGAAAATCCTTGAGCCGTGGCAGGTTGTAGGCAATCACCGTTTCCCGCTCGTCCTCGGGGAGAAACGCGAGAATCGCCAAGCTGCCCTGCCCTACGCCCAACGCAACACGGCCACCAATGTCGCCGGTGAACGTGCGAATCGGGTACGGGCCCTCACTGCGGTCCAGACAGATCGCGTCAAAGCCACTGCGTGC
Organism: Pseudomonas amygdali; assembly: GCF_002699855.1. Classification (GTDB taxonomy): domain Bacteria; phylum Pseudomonadota; class Gammaproteobacteria; order Pseudomonadales; family Pseudomonadaceae; genus Aquipseudomonas; species Aquipseudomonas amygdali. The sequence goes on from NZ_LKBW01000309.1 coordinate 8,595, forward strand.
CAGCAGAAACAGCGAGTCGCCCAGCGATGCAGACAGGCGTAACATACTGGGGCGTACCACGTCGCGCAGATTGCCGGTGTTGCCCGCCTTGGCGGCCAGCGCAAAGAATTCGATGCTCAACCGATAGCGCTTGCTGAGCAGGTCCTGCTCGACCATGCCCTCATCCATCAGGCTGCGCAGCAAGCGGTGCGTGGTGGGTTGCGAGAGCCCGACACGCTGGGCGAGTTGTGTGACCCGCTCGCCGCCCTCGTCGCAATCGCCCAGGCAACGCAATACGGCGAACAGACGCGACACCGCGCTGACGCCCACTTGCGCAGAATCAGTATTCCGATCAGTGGAATTATTCATGAATATAGCTCGCTATTTTTCCACTAAAAGAATTAATTCGAAGAAAGATGTTATTCAGTGAAATTCCTTATTGAGTCCATCCTAGCCTTCGACCTACTCTCAGTCCACAGGGGCGATTTGAACAATCATCGGTAGCCGACTCAGAGCGAGCACCAACGTCCACAGAACTGCATGACTTCATTTCGCATCTGCCCATGACAAACGCGTGCTTCGGCGCGCATGCACACAGGTGGAAGCAGGCATGGCATTTCTGCAGCTCGAAGGTCTCTCCAAACGCTACGGCTCTATTGACGCGGTCGTTGCCACCAACCTGGCCGTCGACAAGGGCGAATTCGTTTCACTGCTCGGCCCTTCCGGCTGCGGCAAGACCACCACTCTGCAAATGATCGCCGGCTTCGTTGAAGTCAGTGACGGACGCATCGTGCTCGACGGCCGCGACATTACCCACGCCAAGCCCAGCAGTCGGGGTCTGGGCGTTGTATTTCAGAGCTATGCATTGTTTCCGCACATGACCGTGGCCAACAACGTTGCGTTTGGCCTGCGCATGCGCAAGGTGCCTGCTGCCGAGTTGCAACAGCGTGTCACACGGGTGCTGGAACTGGTTCGTCTCGGTCAGCATGCCGAGCGCTACCCGCGCGAGTTGTCTGGCGGGCAACGGCGCGGGTCGCGCTGGCCAGAGCACTGGTGATCGAGCCGCCGGTGCTGCTTCTGGATGAACCGCTGTCCAACCTTGACGCCAACCTGCGCGAAGAGATGCAGTTCGAAATTCGCCGTATTCAGAACGAAGTCGGCATCACCACGCTGATGGTTACCCACGATCAGGCTGAAGCCCTGTCGATCAGTGATCGGGTAGTGGTCATGCAGGCCGGGCGTATAACGCAGATCGACGAGCCCTACACGCTCTACGAACACCCGCGCACGCGCTTTATCTCGGGGTTTGTCGGCAAAGCCAATATGTTGCAGGGCGACCCGGACAGCAGCGGCAACCCGCAGATCCGTCTGCTACCCGGCGATGGCACGCTGACACTCAGCCTGCGTCCAGAAAAAATTGATCTGGTCGAACCCGGCCGCGGAAAGCTGTCAGGGCGTATCGTCACGCGTTACTTTCTTGGCAGCCAGTGGCTGTATCGCATTCAGACCGGCATCGGCGAAATAACCGTAGTGCGTCGCAACGACGGCCAGGCACCGCTGGAACAAGGTGCTGCGGTCGGCATCGATTGGCCAGCCGAATTGCTGCGCGTGCTGGACGCCGACGAGGTGCGCGCATGAGCCTGATGAGCGAAATGCGTCAGGGTGGCCGCGGTTATTGGCTGTCAGCCCCGGCACTGGCGTTGTATATCGGCTTGCTGGTGCTGCCGCTGGGCCTGACGCTGCTGCTGTCATTCAACGTGTTCGACTATCAGGTCGGGGTGAAAAGCGACAGCTATACGCTGGCCAATTACACGGCCGTGGTCACCGATTCGTATTTCTATGAAATCTTCCTGCGCACCTTCTGGATCAGCGCGCTGGTAACGTTGCTCTGCGTGTTGATCGGCGTGCCGGAGGCCTACATTCTGAGCCGCATGGGCACACCGTGGCGCTCAATCTTTCTGATTCTGATCCTCACGCCGCTGCTAATCTCGGTGGTGGTCCGGGCCTTCGGCTGGAGCCTGCTGTTGGGGGCGGACGGTCTGATCAACCAGGCCATCCAGTTAATGGGCGGTCGCCCGGTGAAACTGCTGTACACCCCGTTTGCCGTGATCATCGCGCTGGTCCACGTCATGTTGCCGTTCATGATCATTCCGGTCTGGACCTCGTTGCAAAAGCTCGACCCCACCGCCGAACAGGCCGCGCTGTCGCTGGGTGCCAGTCAGGCAAAAGTCATGCGCCTGATCGTCCTGCCACAGGTCATGCCGGGCGTGCTGTCCGGCTCACTGATTGTCTTTGGCCTGGCCGCCAGTTCGTTTGCCATTCCCGGCCTGCTCGGTGGTCGACGTTTGAAGATGGTCTCCACGGTGATCTACGACCAGTACCTCTCGGAGCTCAACTGGCCGATGGGCGCGACCCTGGCGGTGGCGCTGCTGCTGGTCAACCTGCTGGTCATGCTGTCCTGGAACCGCATGATCGAAGGCCGTTACAAAAAAACTCTGGGGGAATGATCCATGTCCAAGAACGGTCCTTTGGCCCTGTCGTTTCATGCGCTGGTAGTGATCTTCATGATGGCCCCGCTGGTGGTGGTGTGCTTGGTGGCGTTTACCCCGGAAAACACGCTGAGCCTGCCCACTACCGACTTCTCGCTGCGCTGGTTCAAGGCGGTGTTCGAACGCGCCGACTTTATCGACTCGTTCTACAACAGCCTGATTCTGGCGTTTGTGTCCGCAACGCTGGCGACGTTGATCGCGGTGCCTGCTGCGCTGGCGATCACCCGCCATACATTTCCGGGCCGCAACTTTTTCAATGCGCTGTTTCTTTCGCCGATCATCATTCCGCACCTGGTGCTGGGGGTGGCGATGCTGCGCCTGTTTGCGCTGATGGGCGTAAACGGCAGCTTCACCTGGCTGATCTTCGCCCACGTGCTGGTCATCACGCCTTACGTACTGCGTCTGGTGCTGGCGGCGGCGATCGGTATCGACCGCAGCGCCGAACACGCCGCCGAGTCATTGGGTGCCAACCGTTTCACCCTGTTTCGGCAGATCACCCTGCCGATGATCCTGCCCGGNTATCGACCGCAGCGCCGAACACGCCGCCGAGTCATTGGGGGCCAACCGTTTCACCCTGTTTCGGCAGATCACCCTGCCGATGATCCTGCCCGGCGTGGCAGGCGGCTGGTTGCTGGCGTTCATCAACAGCTTCGATGAAGTCACGCTGTCGATCTTCGTCACCTCGCCTGCTACCCAGACCCTGCCGGTGCGCATGTACGTTTACGCCACCGAATCCATCGACCCGATGATGGCTGCCGTATCGGCACTGGTCATCGCCCTCACCGCCGCCACCATGATCCTGCTCGACCGGGTCTATGGGCTGGATCGGGTGCTGGTCGGCAAACACTGATCCGGAGCTTTCACGTTATGGCATTGCTGAAACGACTGGCTGAACATGATCGCCCCGTTCTGCCCTTCACCCTCGATGGGCAACCGGCCAATGGTCTGTTGGGCGACACCGTGCTGACTGCGGTATTGACCGCCAGTGAGCACCTGCGCGGCAGTGACTTCAGTGCCGAGCCGCGCGCCGGGTTCTGCATGATGGGCGCCTGCCAGGACTGCTGGGTAAGACTCGGCAACGGCCAGCGAGTGCGTGCCTGTTCGACGCTGCTGGAAGCTGGCCAGGCGATTATTCGTGAACCGGGGCGGCGGCCATGAGCAAAGACCGCGTTGCCATTATCGGCGCCGGCCCAGCCGGGATTCGCGCTGCCCAGACGCTGCTGGAGCACGGTGTCAAAGCCTGCCTGATCGACGAAGGTCTGCGCGGCGGCGGGCAGATCTATCGTCGCCAGCCAGAGAATTTCCAGCGTTCGGCCAAGGCGCTTTACGGCTTTGAAAGCGGCAAGGCCGTTGCACTGCATCAGGCACTCGATGCACTGACAACACAGATCGACTACCGACCGCAGACGCTGGTGTGGAACGTCGAAGGCAATCAACTCGATACCCTGCACAACGGAACAGTCGCAACCCTGGATTTCACCCGACTGATTGTCGCCACAGGTGCCACCGACCGCATTCTGCCAGTGCCCGGCTGGACACTGCCCGGCGTGTACAGCCTGGGTGCAGCGCAGATCGCACTTAAATATCAGGGTTGTGCGATTGGCGAACGCGTGGTGTTTTGCGGCAGCGGCCCCTTGCTGTATCTGGTCGCCTATCAATATGCCAAGGCTGGCGCGAACGTGCTGGCGGTGCTCGACAGCGCGCCGTTTTCAGCCCAATGCAAGGCGCTGCCTGCGCTGCTCGGCCAACCGGCAACCCTTGCCAAGGGCCTGTATTACCGCGCGTGGCTGAGTGCGCATGGCATTCCCGTGCACCAGGGCGCACACCTCACACGCATCAACGGTGACAAACGCGTAGACGGCATTCACTGGCAACGCAACGGCCAATCAGGCCACCTGGCCTGCGACGCAGTAGCCTTTGCCCATGCGCTGCGCAGCGAGACACAACTGGCCGACCTGCTCGGCTGTGAATTCGGTTGGAGCCCGCTTAACCGAGCGTGGCTGCCCAGCCGGGATGACTGTGGGCGCAGCAGTGTGCCAGACGTGTATCTGGCAGGCGACGGTGCTGGAATCATGGGCGCAGACGCGGCGGAAATGGCCGGAAAACTGGCCGCGCTCGGGCTGCTGCAAGACAGCGGTGTCACCGTCGACGCCGTGCGTATCAGTGACCTGCAAACCGCACTGCAACGCATCGAACGCTTCCGCCACGGGCTGGAAACCGCTTTCCCGTTCCCCGAAGACTGGGCCGCCAATGTAGCGGATGACACTGTTGTCTGCCGCTGTGAAGAAGTCTCTGCGGGCGATATTCGCACCACCGTGCAGGACGGTCATTGGGAGATCAACCGGGTCAAGGCCATGTGCCGGGTTGGCATGGGCCGCTGTCAGGGCCGGATGTGCGGCCTGGCAGCCGCCGAGATCATCGCCCGCGAGAGCGGCCGACCACTTGAGCAGGTCGGCCGTCTACGCGGCCAGGCACCGATCAAGCCACTGCCGTTCGGCCTGGGGATGCTGCCCGTGGACAAACAATCAGCGGAGAAACAACCATGAGCACGCTGATTGAAAGCGATGCGATTGTCATCGGCGGCGGCATTGTCGGCTCGTCGGCAGCCTTGGCGCTCGCCCTGAAGGGCAAGCGTGTGGCCCTGCTGGAGCGCGACTTTTGCGGCTCGCACTCCAGCGGCGTCAATTATGGCGGTGTGCGCCGTCAAGGCAGGCCCTTGTCGCAACTGCCCTTGTCGCAACGGGCGCATCAGATCTGGAGCGGCCTGCGTGAGCTGATCGGTATCGACGGCGAATACCAGCGCTCCGGCCACCTCAAACTGGCGCGCAGCGAGCAGGACATGGATGCGCTGCGCAGCTACGCCGAAGCCAGTCAGGGGTTCGGGCTGGATTTGCAACTGCTGGATCGAGAGCAACTGCGCGCCCGTTACCCTTGGGCGGGCGATGTCGCCGTCGGTGCATCGCTATGCGCCGACGACGGGCACGCCAATCCGCGTCTGATATCGCCCGCCTTTGCCCGCGCAGCTCGCCGGGCGGGCGCTCAGGTATTCGAGCAGGCGCCGGTCAGCGAAGTCAGTCACGACGGCAACGCCTTCATCGTCACGACCGCCAGCGGCCTGACACTGCGAGCCCCCTGGCTGCTGAATTGCGCCGGAGCCTGGGCCGGAGCGCTGGCGGCACAATTCAACGAACCGGTGCCGATGTATTCTGGGCATCCAGCGATGCTGGTGACAGAACCACTGCCGATGTTCATGGACGTCAGCACCGGTGTCGAAGGCGGCGGCATCTATGCCCGGCAGGTGGCACGCGGCAATTGCGTGCTGGGCGGCGGACAAGGCTTTGCCCTCGGCCCTGCGCATGCCAGGCCGGGACAGGCGGCAGTGCTCGACATTCTGCGCAACGCCGTCGAACTCTACCCGCCATTGGCCGGCGCCCCGGCCATTCGCACCTGGAGCGGCACTGAAGGCTACCTGCCTGATCGCGAACCGGTGCTGGGCCCGAGCCTGACCCGGCCCGGGCTGCTGCACGGCTTCGGCTTTGCCGGGGCAGGCTTTCAGATCGGCCCGGCAGCGGGCGAAGCGCTGGCCGAATGGGTCTGCGACAGTGCCTCAACGATCTCGCTCGAGGCCTTTTCCATCGGCCGCTTCCGCCAGGCAGCTAGCCAACCCACTGCGATAGAACCCGCTACTAACGTCATCCCATTGCACAGAGGAAGGTCGTCCCTATGAAAAGCACCAAACGTCTCGCCCTCACCGGCTTGTCATGCCTGCCCTTGGCGGCCGCACTCGTGTCGTTGCCTGCCCAGGCCGAAACCACGCTGTACCTGGGCATGAACGGCGGAACCATGGAGCGCCTGTACGCCGATCAGGTTCTGCCTGCTTTCGAGAAGGCCAACAACGTCAAGGTGGTGATCGTGCCCGGCACCTCGGCCGATATCCTTGCCAAGGTGCAGGCGAGTAAAGACAACCCGCAGATGCACGTCATCTTTCTCGACGACGGCATCATGTACCGGGCTATTTCCATGGGCCTGTGTGACGCCCTGCAGCCCAGCGCCAGTCTGGCTGACCTGCCTGCCAAGGCCAAAATCAAGGAACAGGCAGCGGCTGTCAGCCTGGGTGTGACCGGCCTTGCTTACAACACGCGGATGTTCAAGGAAAAGGGCTGGAGCGCGCCCACGTCGTGGATGGACCTGGCCGACAAACGTTTCAAGGACAAGGTGGTGTTCCAGTCACTGGCCTCCTCGACCTTCGGCCTGCATGGCTTTCTGATGTTCAACCGTATCCAGGGCGGCAGCGAGAAAGACGTCGAACCCGGCTTCAAGGCCTGGCCGAAAACTGTCGGCCCGAACGTGCTGGAATACATAGCCAGCTCGGCAAAGATCTCGGAAATGGTGCAAACCGATGAAGCCGCGCTGTTCCCGCTGACGCCTACGCAGGTGACCGCCTTGAAGATCAAGGGCGTGCCGGTGGAGTACGCCTCGCCCAAGGAGGGCGGCGTAGTGTTGAACGTGGCTGAATGTGCAATCGCCAATAACGACCAGCCAGAGCTGGCCCAGAAGCTGGCGGCCTACCTGCTGACACCGGAAGCACAGGCACCTGCGCTGGAATTCGGCGATCAGATCCCGTCAAATCCGAAAACCCCGACCTCCGAGAAGACGCGCGCGCAGGTCGAGGCCATGGAGAAATACCTGGAAACAGCGGTAACCATCGACTGGGATCAAGTCAACCAGATCCGCCCCGAGTGGAACGCACGCTGGAGCCGCAGTATCGAGCGCTAGTCGCAAGCGGCAAGGTCAAAAGGCCGTGCCGTTTACAGGCAAGCACCGGCTGATCACCGCCCGGCAAATTATTTCAACTTATTACCGCACAAGAGAGTCCCACCGTTACGCCCTCTTCTTGAGGCGCATTTAACGGTGGTTCTTTCTTTATGAGTTTTATTGTCTGCATGAGCGTGCTTGGCGTGCTCTTGATGCTATTGGCACTCACGTCCTCGTACCTGCGCTGGATGCCGGTGACCACGTCAGCGGTATGCCTGGGATTCGGCTTTGGCATCGGGCCGATGGGCCTGGATATCGTCAATCTGGATTTCGAAAAATCCTACTAATGGCTGGAGCGCCTGACCGAGGTGGCGGTGCTGTTTTCCCTGTTCGGTACGGGCATCAAGTTGCGCCTGCCGCTGCGCGGCAAGGCCTGGCACTCTGCCTACTGGCTGGCCGGGCCAGTGATGCTGGCGACCATTGCTGGCGTGACGGTCGCGGGGCACTACATCATCGGCCTGGACTGGGGCGTGTCGTTGTTGCTCGGTGCCATGCTGTCGCCGACCGACCCTGTACTGGCCGGGATGGTCCAGGTGAACAACGCCCAGGACCAGGATCGCCTGCGGTTTGGTCTGTCCGGCGAAGCGGGCCTCAACGACGGGACGGCGTTTCCGTTCGTGATCTTTGCCTTGCTGTACCTGAGTTCCGGGGGCGCAATGAGCGACTGGGTCCAGGGATGGCTGATCAAGGACCTGATCTGGGCGGTTCCGGCCGGTTTGTTGATTGGTTACGGCATGGGCCGCGGCGTTGGCCATCTGATGATCTTTCTGCGCATCAAGAACGCCGACAGCACCACATCACCCAATGACTTTCTGGCGCTGGCATTGATCGCCCTGGCCTACGTGGTCGCGCAAGGTGTGGGAGCCTTCGGTTTTCTTTCGGTCTTTGCCGCCGGATTCGGGCTGCGTCAGGCTGAAGTACGTGTCACGCGCTCAGAGCTGCCATCGGAGCATGTCGCGCAACCGGTCCTGGGGCATATGACTGCATCCCTTGAACAGGGCACAGTAGCGCAGGGCGAAGACATGAGCGACTCGCAACTGGCTGCCGGGGTAATGATGGGCGATATGCTCGCGTTCGGCAGCCTGGTGGAACGCGCGATGGAAGTGTTGCTGATCACCCTGCTGGGCGCTGCGCTGGCAATGTACTGGGACTGGCGCGCGATTGGTCTGGGTATCGCGCTGTTCTGCGTGATTCGTCCTGCCAGCGTTTGGTTGCTGGTGAGTCGTCGCCTGCTCAACGTCCGACAAAAAGCACTGGTTGGATGGTTCGGTATTCGTGGGATCGGCAGTCTTTATTACCTGTGTTTTGCGTTGTCACACGGTCTGGCACACGATGTCGGCCACGTTGTGATCGGCATGACACTTTCGGTCGTAGCGCTGAGCATTCTGGTACACGGCATCAGCATCCAGCCTTTACTGGAACGCTACGAGCGCAGCGCCGCCGCCAACCCTGATTAACAGGCCTGCTACGGCAAAGGGCCATAGATGAGGTCGATGAGGGTATTGGAAGAAGCAATTGGACTGCGGCATTTCGACTCGGTAGCGTGGCGGCCATGTAGCAGGTGCATAGCCGCCAGTGCAAAGCTTGAGGCGTGCAGCTAATATGTGAGCAGGCTTGGGCACTTTGCCAGCCTGCGCAAAGGCCCGGATGCTACACCTTGCAAAAGAGCTGAACCCCTGTAGCACGCTGGCCTCCAAACCTGGAATACAGCTCTCTCGATCATTTAGAAGGTGAAATGTCAGAACCCGTCCTGATGGACCGCTTTGCACGTAAAGTCGATTATCTGCGCATGTCGGTCACCGACCGGTGCGATTTCCGCTGCGTGTACTGCATGGCCGAAGAGATGACGTTTTTGCCTCGGCAACAGATTCTTTCGCTGGAGGAAATCCTTCAGGTAGCCGAGCGCTTCGTGGCGCTGGGTACACGCAAAATTCGTCTCACCGGTGGTGAGCCACTGGTACGCTCGGGTGTCGTGGGTCTGTGTGAAAAGATCGCCGCCCTGCACGGCCTGCGTGAACTGTGCATGACCACCAACGGTTCACAACTGGACAAACTGGCCGCCCCGCTGTTCAAGGCCGGCGTCACCCGTCTGAACATCAGCCTGGACAGCCTCGACCCGCAACGTTTTCGCGAGCTGACCCGCACGGGTGATCTGCACAAGGTCATTGCCGGTATCGACGCCGCCAATGCTGCCGGTTTTGTGCACACCAAGCTCAACTGCGTGGTAATGCATGGTCGCAATGATCACGAGATCAACGACCTGCTGGCGTTCGCCATCGATCGCAATCTGGATGTCTCGTTCATCGAAGAGATGCCGCTGGGCATCATCAGCGAGCACAGCCGTGCCGAGTCCTTCTACTCCAGCGATCAGGTTCGCGAGCGCATTGCCGAACGTTACACGCTGGTGCCTTCCACCGACTCGACTCAGGGGCCGTCGCGCTACTGGCGTCTGGCCGAAGCGCCGGGCATTCGCATTGGCTTCATCTCACCGCACAGCCATAACTTCTGCGGCACCTGCAATCGCGTGCGCCTGACGGTCGAAGGCCGCTTGCTGCTGTGCCTGGGCAACGAGCACTCCGTGGACTTGAAAGCGGTACTGCGCGCCAATCCCGGTCAGCCTGAGAAACTCGAAAAAGCCATCATCGATGCGATGCAAATCAAGCCGTGGAGCCACAACTTCACCCACGACGATGGCGTGCAGGTCGTGCGCTTCATGAACATGACGGGCGGCTGACAGCCGACCTGAAGGATAACGCCTCATACGAGGCGTTATTTATTTGCCGGCCTTGCGAAAGAACAAGGTGATCTGCCCGACTTCGACACCCAGCTTGGTCATCGACGAACGATTGGCCATGGTCTGCTTGTCGATCAGGTGCATCCAGTCATCCAGGCTGACGTCATACTCGGTGCCGTCCACCGGCAACCTGAGCACATAGTTCCAGTGGAAGCTGTTGCCTGACACTTCGCCATAGGCCTCGCCAACCACGTCACCTGCCGTGCCCTTCCAGCGTCCCGGGCCGTCAGGACGCAAACGCCACTCCCGGACCTGCTTGGTGCCATCGCTGTAGCTGAAGGCCTCGTGCATGACCAGCACTTCGCCTTCACTGTGCCCGTCGATCACCACGGTAAAGCGCTTGGTGACTTCACCGGAGCGCTTTTGAAACATTCCCCAGGCCTCGACACGCCCGGTGAAGTACTGGCGCAGATCGAGCTTGGGCTCTTCCTGACTGTAACGGGTTACCGGCACACCGCCGCAGCCGCTCAGTACAAGCCCCGCAAACAACATCAACATCCACTTTCTCAGCATGCGCCCTCCTTGATGGGTCATGAGCCGGTACTGCCGAGCAACTGCTCACGCAGCTCGGGGTTACGGGTTTTCGGGTCAAGCCAGATGGAAAAGAAAGCCTTGGCGAACTCACTGTCGGGCACGACATGCTGGAGTTTGTCGCCGACATAGAAACGCGCTTCGCGGCCGGGCAGGTAAACCCCGGTAATCTTCATGCCCGGCTTAACATCGACAAATGACTGGTTCATTTGCTGACGCCATTGCGCCAGTTGCTGATCGTTCACCTTCGACCCGGAAATACGCTTGATCTCATCGATACTGGCATCGACCAGATCTTCGCGGTCAATATCGCGATGGTAAGTCAGCTCAAGAGCCAGCGGCGCACTCGCTACAAAGGGTTTGGCGGGACTAAGCAACCTGGCCGTGTAGACACGAAAGCCGAACAGGCTGAGATCACCGCCACCGACAACCTGGGCATTGGGCAATGCCTCCCGCCAATCCGCCGAAGCGCCAGCGCTGAGCAACATCACCAACCATAGCCATCGTGGCGCACGCATCGGCAACCTCTGTGTAGGTCAGGTGCAGGCGCTGCCATGAAAGCATCGGCAGGCCGGGAATGAGAGAAGCCAGATAACTGACTCATGGCCGGAATCTATACCAGCAAAAACACTTTGTACAACCAATAAGGCAATTACCCTTTCGGGCGCTGAAAATAAAAAAGCCTGTTCCCGATCAGGTTCGGGAACAGGCTTCAGGGCTCAATACTTATCGCACCTTGAATTCAGGCGACCTGAGAGTGTGCCTGCAGACGGCTCTTTTGCCATTCGCCTTTCAGCGCCTGCAGCGTATTTTCCACATATGTGCGGTCGGCCGCCGCTTTTTTGCCGACATAACCCTGACCGCGGCGAAACATCTTCAGCGCAGTGCGCATCTGTGGATGAGCGTCACGGAATTCGTCTTCCTGGGTGAATGGCGACATGGCGTCGACATGGACTTCACCCGAATCGGCAATCCATACGATGTGGTTGTCCAGCGTGTCTTTGCATACTGCAAACAGACGAGCCAGTTCATCAATAGTCGGTTGCTTGTTGATATTGATGTGATGCTCCTTCGCTCGTAGACCGTTCAATAATTGATACATCAAGTTCATGCGCCAGAGCGTCATCAATGCAACACACGTAAGTGTTGGTCGAATGTCGCTCCAGCCCCTCAAGGACATGCAGGTAGCCTTGATGAAGAGCCGCTACACAGCGGCATCAGCGTAGAGAGTAGAGAGAAGAAGTCACGAAACCCAAAGACCTGGCCCAGGATCGGCAATCGATCCATTACAAGCATCATGAGGACGTTTCGCCAGCTTCTCGCCCTTATCGACGACAAATGCCAGTTCAGCTCCATCAATCTGCCTTGTGGGCAGCCTACATCCGGGAACATCTCGACGGCTTGACGAGCCTGTTCAGTACACTTTTGCAGCGCTCCCGATCGGGGAGACAGCTGCATAATGCAAAAGGAAAACGGGTACGTCAACGATTATGTAGTGAATATTTTTAGTCACTACATAATCGTATGCGGGGCGGGGGGTTAGGTGAAATGGTGACTGGAGGGTCATGATTGGGCCGACGATTATCGTGCCAATGCGCGTTGGCGTGCGGTTCTGGACGCTCTGCGTCCGCCAAGCTTCATGATCAGCTCTACCTGAGCGCCGCCCGCTTGAAATACCCTTCGCAACCTACAAATTCCCGACAGCGCGCACATAGAATAAAACTACCGAGCGACAGACTGCCGACTGATTTCTCTCCCTTGGTCATCATAACGATAAGAAGTGATCCGCTGGTCATCGACAGTTTTGACAGGTAGAAATCGCGCTGGGTCCCACTCCGTTGTAATGGTACGAGCGACTGGTGTGCCACTTGCTTCGGTACGACTGACCTCAAGACCGCGATCATCGTAGGTGTGGGTAGTCACCAGGCCTTTCGCATCGGTCTTGGTCAGCATCAGACCGCGCTCGTCATACGTATAGGTGGAGTTGCTAGCAGGGCAATTTGCAGATGGCTCGCCTTCAACGGATATGACACGCTTGATGCCACCGATCTGTTGATAATGATAAATGGTGGTTTTGCCCAATTCGTTTGTGACCGTGCTGGAGCCGTCTGTGTTGTAAGCAACCTGAGTGAGGCCTGCACCATCGCTGTGCTGGCTACTGACTGCTCTCCCCTTCTCGTCGTAGGACCACGTTGCAAACCGGACCCCGCGCTCGTCTGTGATGCCAGTGAGCAAACCAGTGTTTCGGGGGTCTTCGTAATGGTAATGCCTGCGGGCTGTCACTCCATTCTGAACACGCTCTACCTCAGTCAGATGAAGATTGGCATCGTACTTATAGTTGATGATTACTCCCTCAGAGCTGAAACTCAAAGGCTGATGTCTTGCGTCCTCCGTAAACGTCAATACTTGACCATTTAATGCAATGACTTTCACCTCCCGACCAGCGTAGGCCAGCGTGTATTGAATAATACCGGCCTCAGTTACCGACGTTAACCGACCTGCAAGGTCAAATTGATAAACTGTATTAGCTGGGCTCCTGTACTCCCATCCAGCCTCCAGCCTGACCAGACTACCATTGCCAGAATCACCGACGTACACGCCTTCAGACAACTTATAGAAAATGGCTTTTCCGTCCGCACTAACGAAACTTACATACTCACTTTCACTGGTTATATTTAAGTGAGCGGAATAACTATGCCTCCAAGAGCCATCCAGACCATTGTAGAATCGCCCAAAAGCCAGACCCGATGAATGAACATAATCTTTTATACTCAAACTTGTTACCCGATGCAGGCAAGATAGGGTTACCCACGCAGTCATTTTTTGCGGGCAAACCTTGCATTTTATCTACGCCGCACGTTCCAGTTGTGGGGTTGTATTCGAGGCCATTAGCACAGCCATCACCAACCCGAAAAACAGTATAGTTTTCAGTAGAATAAAGCACGCTAAGGTCCGGCTTCATCCTAAAAGAAAACCGGCACCCCGCAACAGTCTTTACAGAATAATTAACAGGGTAATAAATATTAGCAATCGATATAGTATTTTCCTCGACTATAGTCATACTAAACTCTAGCTGTCGCAACACAGTGTCTCGACATGCTGCTTCAGCCGACGGGAAAAATTTATATTTTTAAAAGTCCACTGATATTCATCTGCAGCCGCGTCCGACGCTGCGACAAGAAAAATAACGCTTATATACAACTTAAAACCCATGATGCATCCTTTTTTATTATATCCACGCTCTGAAAAACTAAAATAATTATAGCAAAACCAACAACCAGCACAAAGGCAGTTAGCGCACTTAAATCTGCAGACACAGTAAAGCGCAGCCATAAAAATCGACAATCAAAATAAACTTAAACGTGAAATTATCGCATCGAGTTCAATCAGCGAACTGTCTATCAATTTTTTCTCATCTACAGTCAAATGGCGCCCAGCATCAAGAGCAACTCCATTTATTTCTTCCATCAAAGAAATCAGCGGAAATACAGCTTCTGCCCATTCTTCGGAATCGATTATCGCCCTAACACCTTCAACCCCTTGAATAAGACTATTTAAATTGAGCACACCGTCACGGTAATCGCTCACAAGACGATGCAATACAGAGACTTGGCGATCAAGAAACTCATTCATCATTAGATCCTTACTTAGGGATAACTCTGATTACTCTACCACCGCTGTTAGTGACTACCGTGACGCCGTTCGAACCAACGTGGACGGTAGTTCCTGGAGTATTACCCGAAGATGACTTACCATTCTGGATTGCATCTTCAACTGCTGACGGGGGCACACCTCGCCCCTGCATACGATCCAACGCATGTCCTGAGTATTCGCGGCCATCTATTTCAGTGGGCTCATTTGTACCAGACTCAACATCAATAGGACTTCCTCGTTGACCCGTCGGGGTACTTGCATCCTTGTCGCCACTATTGGGGAATTCTTCTGCAAAAAACCCTCCCAACAGGGCTCCCGTTACAGCGGTTCCTATGGCAGCACAAGCAGAAACCGCTGCTTCTGCCGTAGCTGTACAAGCTGCCCAACCGATACCAGGAACGAAACACAGTGCTAAAGGATTGAGTCCTTTAGGGTCGGTATATTTCAGCGGGTTGCCAAGCACGTATCCGAAGGTGTTGAGCCCACCACCCAACCCAATCGGATCACTTTGCGCATACCGCCCAGTGTCCGGATTGTAATCCCGATAATAGTTATAGCTTAGCTGCGTTTGTGCATCGTAAATCTGTCCCGGAAACCGCAGCGCGATGCTTGTAGCCTTGCCATCACCGTCCACATCCTCCTCGGGTGAGCCGACACCATACGCATCGCTGTTCCATCGCCACAGCAGTGCCTGGGTGCTGTCTGTCGCCAGTCTTGGCGTGTTCAGGTGATCGACATGCAGGTAAATCAGTTTGCTGCTGCTTACCTCGCCCAGCGTGGAGAAGTTGGCTGTCAACTGTGCCAGTGGCATGTTGTCCAGCCAGAACCAGTATTGACCGCTGGTTTTCTGGCCGTTTCCGTCATAGAACGTTTGGCCGATCAGTTTGCCACTCGGGTCGTAAAGGTAGGTGGTTGTGCCCGCCAACGCCTGGCTTCCCATCACGTAAGCGCGCTTGATGATTCGTTGGCCTAACGCGTTGTACTTGTAGTCGGCAATTTTGTAGATGTTTGCCTGATAAACCTCGCTCAGACGGCCTTGGCTGTCGTAGGTGAATCGACGGCCATTGATCTGCGTGTGGTTACCCGCAGCGTCCATAGGCAGTGTGGAGCCATTGATGCTGGTCAGTCGGTTGCTGTCGCTGGCATAGTTTAACGACTGGGTGTCAGTGGCATCGCTTGTAGTAAGGCTGGTGGTAGTACGTTGCGTCCTGTTGCCTGTAGCGTCGAAGCTGTAAGCCTTTTTGACGCTGTTGGTTTGCTCCTGAGTCAGACGGCCCAGCGCATCATATTCATACTGGACCGCGCCCCACAGGCTGGTGGCCGTTTCGGAAATGTTGCTGTCAGCGTCGTAACGATAAGTCGTTTGCCAGTTACCGACCTGCTGCTGGGTCAGTTGATAATCCTGGTCATAGGTTCTCGACAGGAGGATGCCGTTGCCCCAGGTCAGCGAGTTGACTGGACCAAAAGGCAGGTAGGAAATGTTGCTTGCCAGTGTCGCCGTCTTGTTGCCAATGGCCAGCTTGACGCCCGTTACCTGTGCCGCGCTGTTACGCGTATAGGTCAGGTTGATGCTCGATGGATAGCCGATCTGCACCAGATTGCGGGCAGCGTCATAACCGTAATTCAGCGTTTCGTAATAGTCGCCGCTGTTCACGCCCACTGAGCGGTACTGTCTGACCAGATTGCCCTTGGCGTCGTAGGTATACGTCAGAACACCAGCGCTGTCCTGTAGCTGTCACCGCCACTGTAAAAATGACCCCCTAACGCCAACCTAGAATTGACCCCCCTGGGTAAAACTGGCGGCTTTGAGCTGCCAATATGTTGACCCAGGAGC